>NZ_WIWK01000013.1:0-80415 GCF_009600165.1 Pseudomonas sp. FSL R10-0399 | reverse complement strand
GCGCCGCAGAGTCGGGCTTGGGCGGCGCGCCGAGCAATGCCAGGCGCAGCGGCAGGTCGGCCGGGTTGAGGTAGCCCGGAGCGAGCTTGAAATGAGGGTCCGTGATCTTGGTGGCCGCCTCTTCGGCCAGCACCAGCCCCGACCACAGCAGGCCAGTCAGGGACACGGTCAGCCCCAACTGCTTATGTCGTTGTTTCATCGCGTGTTCCCTTGTTTGTTCTGTGGCGGATGGCAGTGGTGTGAGCGGTTAATCAAAACGAGTACAGCGCGTTCAGATAAGCGCCAGCGCCGACCTTTTCACCCGTGAGCGGGCTGTTGCGGGCATCGGAGACCAAGGCGTAGGTTTTGACCCCGCCTTCAAGGGCGATTTGTGGCTGCCATTGCCAGGTAAGGCCCAGCTTCAAGGTCACGTCACGCATCCCGCCGCCTGGGTGATATTCCTCGAACTGGGTGCGGGCCGCTTGCTGGGCCGTGACGCCGAAGCGCGCCATCATGTCGTTCTCATTGCTCCAGGTGCCGTACAGCGTCGAGTCCAGGGTCAATGTCGACGACAGCGCGTAAGCCGTGGCAAAACCGGCTTCAAGGTAGGCGGTTTTGCCCAGGCGCTCGCCGCCGTAATTGCGGTTGTCGCTCGAGCGCAGGCCGCGCACAAACAGGCGACCGGCCGGCAGCGTCCAGTACGCTTCAGCCCCTACCAGCGCAGTGCTGTCCAGGTTGCCCATGCCCCGCAGATAGTCATCGCGGCCGTCCAGGGTGTGGATTCGTTCTTTGCGGCCCTGGTCATAGCCGATCAGCAGCGCAAAGCCAAAAGGCGACAAGCCCGGCAAGTCCCAACGCAGGCCCTCCGGGAACGCCGCGCTGAACGTGCCCCACTCTTGGGTCGGCAACACAGCCTTCAATTTCAGCGACGGGAAGGCCGCGTAGTGTGACGAACCTTCGTACAGCGGGCCGACACCAAGGCCGCCACCCACCGTCACGGATGGCTCATTTGCGTTGTCTGCGTGTGCCGGCAGCGCCATCGCCAATGCGAGCGTCGCACCTGTCATGAGGGCCACGGGATGCTTCAGAAAGTTTGAACCGCCGATGGTTGTCATTGCTTGTTTCCTTGGTTGTAAAACCAAACGTATGAGCGTGTATGCCGGGTTATAGACGTCGGGTGTTATTGATTAGCGGGCGACAAGCTCTGGCTTCGGGAAGCTCCATTGGCCATTGAGTAGTTGTTCGCTCGGCTGATAAAGCCTGACCGTGTAGTTCCAGCCGGGAGTGGTAGGCAGGCAATTGGCGATCGTTGCGTCGCAACCGCCGAACTGAATGACAATCGAGCCATCCTCATTTTTCTTGGCGGTGAGGTTGTTCAACGAATAAGCGTCTTGGGGGTTCTTCTGGAAGTAACCGTCGGCGTTATAAACACTGACCGACCAAAAACCTTTGACCGGGACTTCGCCTACTTTCAGGCGGTAAACGGCGTGCCCATCGTTCTGCGGCATCACGCCGCCCAGGTAGATGGCGTCCTTGGCCGGGTTGCCGCCCCAGCCCGTGGCAGTGCC
Source organism: Pseudomonas sp. FSL R10-0399 (assembly GCF_009600165.1). NCBI lineage: Bacteria > Pseudomonadati > Pseudomonadota > Gammaproteobacteria > Pseudomonadales > Pseudomonadaceae > Pseudomonas > Pseudomonas sp. FSL R10-0399. The sequence continues at coordinate 78,868 of NZ_WIWK01000013.1, read as the reverse complement.
GATCAAGTGATGGATCGGGTTGACCGCGCCCTTGGGGCCAAAGGACTGGTTGTAGTCAGGGATCGTCGAGCCCAACACCTCCAACGCCGCACGCACTTTGGCCTGGCTGGCCGGGTCCCACTTAGGCACCACAAACTCACCAACCTTGGCCTGGCTGACTGTCATTGCATCCTGCAGTGCATGGACCTTCTCGAGGTCTTTGCGATCTGCGGGATCGAAGAAGGTGCGCACCGCCACAAACACATAGCGGGTGCCGACGGACTCTTTGGTCAATGTCTGGCGGCCGGCGCCGTAAGTGACGAGGGGCACGTAGTGATCTTCATTGATCACCGCCATCGACATGAAACGCCCATCGGCCTCAGGCAAGGTAATGGTGACGGGGCCTGCGTCGAGATCGAACACCGCTGACGAATAGAGCGTGTCCCGGTTCATTCGCACCACATTCTGGGCGTCGATGGGCACGGCTTCGCGGCTATGAACAAAGCGGCCCAAACTGCCCGTTGCCACCATCTTGCCCAAGTAAAGGTCGGACTCGGCACGGACAAAGTTATCCACACCCACCGGTATCGCCGCCTCAGGGGAGGATTGAGCGTTCGCACTTCCAACTACTGCCAGCGCCATGGCAAGGATGCAGATCGCATGTAAAGGGGGCATTTAAACCTCTGGGTTTATTGATTGGCGTTAGTTTTTTGACTGTATAAGAACGCCCTGGCGCAAACTTGCCATTTGGTGCCAAAAGCAATGCGAGCGCGCACGCGAAGGCCGCCCCGTTAAGGGGCCGCGCGCAATGGAGAGGGGTTAGGCGGGGGTATTAACGGTCTTGTTTCAAGAGGCTGCGATAGTGCGACGGCGGGCTGCCCGTCCAGCGTTTAAAGGCGCGGGTAAAGTGCGCGGGGTCGCTGTAGCCGACCATGTAGGCAATTTCGGTGGCGCTGTATCTGGCGCTGGCAATCAATTGCATGGCTTCACTGCGACGAGTCTCGTCACGCAATGCATCGAAGTCGATACCGCAATGTTCCAGGCGCCGTTGGAGCGTTCGGGCAGACAGCCCGATCTTTCGTGAAACAGTCACAAGTTTGGACAACTCCTGATCCGCGATCTGCTGCACGAGCGCGTCCGCGGCGTCGGAGGTCGACTTCAAGGCCAGGGTGGTTTTCCAGGCACTGTCCCGAACAGGCTGCAAAGGTGTTTCGAGCAAGTCACGATCAAACTCGATCATGTTGTGCTCAGCATTCATCACCAGATTCGGCCCCAGATACTCCTCAAGCGCCTCATCGCCGCGCTCTCGCGGGTTTTTCAGATGCACACGAATGGCGCCGGGCTCGCCGGACATCAGCGGGATCTTTCTCAACAGCGCCAGCGTGCCCAAAATCACCTGCTTGGGGTCGGCACCGTGGTGCCCGTTGAAGTGATGAACCAGCTTCGTCATCCGGCCTTCGGTGATGATCTTCACGTCACTGCCTTGATGCAGCAAATCCGTGTGCACCGCCGCCAGCGCGCACGCCTGAGCCAGATTGGTCGAGCCCAGCACCCATTCGCCCCACACGCCGAGAGAACGCACCTCAATCAAATGCCCCACCGACGCCCCGGCAAACGGGTCCTGAGCGACCGCCGCCATCTCATTGGCAATATGAAAACACGCCGCCCGTGGAATCCACGCCTCAGGGTTCTGAAACACCTGCGGAGAAATCCCATAACGCCGAAAAAACTCCAACGGCGACACCCCGCGCATCCCCAGATAAGGAGCAATTTGCCGAAGCGTACTGAGCTTTATCGAGGGCGCAGCATTCGTCATCGCGTTCATACCTGATCAAAAGGCAAAAAGTCGGCAGGGAGCAGCAGGAATAGGGTGTTTGCGCCTGTAGGCGCGGGTGATGGCACAGTTAACACGATGTTTGTTTCAGGGACAAGGCGGTGGCGTTTAAGGTGTTTTCGGAGAAGTAAAAACTAAAGCACGGTTCGTCGGGTCGGTGGTTATAGTGTTGATTAGTTTGGCTCGGTGGGCGCAACCCTACATCCTTCGGAGTGCTGAAAGAATGTTATATCCAATCGCAATTAGCCCTGGTGATGAGCAGCATGCTTGGGGGGTAGAAGTGCCTGATATACCGGGCTGCTTCTCTGCGGGGGATGACCTCGATGATGCAATGGCCATGGTCCGAGAAGCCATCGAGGGGCATCTGGAGATTTTGGCCGAAGACAACGTCAAAATCCCTGTTGCCTCCAAAGTGAATGCACACGTAGCAAATCCTGAGTACCAAGGGTGCATCTGGGCAGTCGTCGAAATCGATATCACCAAGTATCTGGGAAAGGCAGAGAAACTGAACATAACCCTGCCTGGCTACTTGCTGAACCGTATTGACGAGTACGTAAAGCATCACCCGGAAGAAAAAAGCCGTTCTGGGTTTCTGGCATCAGCAGCTTTGAAGGTCTTGCAGGGAGCTTAGGCTGACAGGGAGTTACCTGTTTTCGTGCATCCTGTGCCGGGGTTTGAATGGATACCTGAGAAGAAATGGACCCGCCTGAATGGCGGTTTTTTTTTAGGGCCCGGATCCGTTGAGGGTGCAGTCCTATTTCGGCCTTGGTCAAATTGGCTCGGTTACAGGGCGTTTCAGGTGATTAAAAGAATGGGCGGCGTGGGTCATCGATACCGCCGCGGGCTGAAGGAGTAAAATTTATTTGAGTCAATAAAGCTGTAGGCAGATTCGCGCAGGAATGTAGGAAGCCTTAAGGTAGACTGCGATTTTTATGCGCTTGTGGAATCAGCATGACAACGGAATGGCGAGCATCTGCTTGGGGGCGGTTGCTGACAAAAACTGAGCCATGGCGTCTGCACGTCGAGGACGAGCGGCTTTTTTTGAGGGTTGGCGATCAGGCCGTCGAGGTTCACCCCGAGAATCTTCCTACTGTAGATATCAACCGTGGGGTGCTGTGGACGGACATCACGCTCCATGAAGGCCGCACATTCCGCGTGGATGGATTGCCTAACGCGAAGGAGCCTCAACTCCGTGAGCAAATAGGCCGGCTCCTCACATTGACTCGCCGGCAGCGCTTTCAAGCGTGCTACTCAGCTATTCGAACCTGGCTAAACACTGTCGCAGAGTCTGTGCAAACGGCCGATTCGAAATGCGTGTGGCTGACCCATGAGATGCAGCAAGCGCTGCTAGCCGCCAAACCGATTCTGAACCTTGACAACCACGCGTTAAACACGCTGTTCCAGACCCCAGAAATCCAGTCTTCCTTGCCAGAGGCAGACACGACCGTTGAGCGGAATCTACAGCGCTGGATGTGCGACTGGCCTAAGGCGTGGGCCCAGCGAAATGACGATCACATGCAGCGCGAGCTTGAAGCGTGCAAGGCGCTATTGGCAGCAGTGGAAAGCCAGCCGCTCACTGATGAACAATCACGTGCGGTGATCTGTTTCGATAACCGAGTGCAAGTCATTGCTTCTGCAGGTTCAGGAAAAACATCAACTATGGTGGCCAAGGCTGTTTATGCCCTGCACCGCAAATTGGTGGTTCCTAGCTCTATCGTGATGCTGGCATTCAACAAATCGGCCGCTGAAGAGCTTCAGGCGCGAGTCGCGCTGTCTCTAAAGCGTGTTGGTATCGAAGACATACAGATTGAGGCCAAAACTTTTCACTCCCTTGGCCTATCGATTATTGCTGAGGCAACCGGGCGCAAGCCGCATGTTCCTGACTGGGCGGTGGATAATGCCTTAGGTTTCCAGAAACTCATGACCATTGTCGATGACCTCAAGGATCAATCTGAAGCGTTCAGAATGGAGTGGGATCTGTTCCGACTGGTACTTGGGCGAGATATCCCGGCAGCCGGTGATGATCAATTGTTCGAGGCGTGGGATAAGGAAGGACAAGGTCGCCTTGTCTCGCTCAACGGTGACCATGTGGCGAGTCAGGAGGAGCGAGTCATCGCTAACTGGCTTTTCTACAACGGTGTCGAGTATCAATATGAACGTGCTTACGAGCATGACACTGCCACCGTCACGCACCGTCAATATTTTCCAGACTTCTTCTACCCTGAAATCAATCTCTACCACGAGCACTTCGCTCTAGATGCATCGGGTCAGGCACCTGAGCATTTCAAGGGCTACGTTGAAGGGGTCAAATGGAAGCGTGAGACCCATCAAAGAATGGCTACGGCGCTCATCGAGACGACCTCACATCAGTTGCACAGCGGTGAGATATTCAGGCACCTGTCCAATGAGCTGACGGCTCGAGGGCTGGTACTTGATCCCAATCCAGACCGCCCTATCCCTGCTAAGGGGATGGTGCCGATGGAGCATGCTGACCTTGTCAAACTGATCCGCATGTTCATCACTCATTTCAAGAGCAATAGCCTTACCGCCGATTCGCTTCATGAGCGGCTCGAAAAGCTGCCGACCGGTGTCTTCAGGTACAGATTCGAGGCGTTTCTAAAGTTGGCAACTACGGCACTTGATGGCTGGAACATGGCTCTGTCGTTGGAGAAAGGAATCGACTTTGAGGACATGATCAACATGGCTGCCGAGGTTTTAGAGCGAGGTCATCCTTCGCCCTACAGCCTGGTCATGGCGGACGAGTATCAGGACGCATCGAGAGCGCGTGCGCGTCTTTGCCGGGCGTTGGTGGCCGAACCCGGTCGACATTTTTTTGCCGTGGGGGACGACTGGCAGTCGATCAACCGCTTTGCCGGTGCAGACCTCTCGGTCATGACCGGCTTTCGAGAATGGTTTGGGCACGGCCAGGTCTATCGACTGGAAACAACATTCCGATGCCCACAAGCTATCTGTGATGTGTCGAGCCGGTTTGTCTCTAAAAATCCGTCCCAGCTACAGAAACGGGTGACCTCGGCAAGTTCTGCCCTGGATGTGCCGATTCAGGCGTTTCAAGTGCCAAACAGGAACGAAATCCAAGGGGCTATCGATCATTACCTAGCCGAATTACAGACTCGCTTGGCGCTAGGTTCGGTGCCTTTAGGAAAGAATGGCAAAGTAACGGTCTTCATCCTGGGTCGCTACAGGAACGACCGGCAATACATTCCAGAGAACTGGCAATACCACTTTGGCAACCTGATCGACGTGAGGTTCAAGACCATCCACACCTCGAAAGGTGATGAAGCAGACTATGTCGTCTTACCGGGCCTCGTGTACCGGGGCTTTCCTAGTCTCAAGAGCGATGACGCTTTGCTGGAGCTTGTCATGCCAGCGGGTGACACCTATCCATACAGCGAAGAGCGGCGATTATTTTACGTAGCGCTTACCCGTGCGCGTCGTTCAGTGGCGATGTTCACTGTCATGGGTAAAAACTCGCCGTTTCTCGATGAAATGGTGAAGGAAGGCGCTGTCAACGTGACGAATGTCCGGGGCGAGCCGATTCAGGAGGATCGTTGCCCGATCTGCAAAATTGGCGTCTTCGTCCTTCGCCAAGGGCCATACGGGGAATTTCGCTCATGTTCGAGTTTCCCCATGTGCAGTCACAAACCCAAACCCCCCAGAAAAAGTGCGAGCCAACGTGCAAGTTTTTCAGACCGTGGCCCTTGGTAATTCGCTGGCCTGATCAGTCCTTAAGCGCAAGCAGACCCTGTAGGAGCGAGCAAGCTCGCTCCTACAAGACGCGTTTAAATCAATGAGCTGTTTTGATACGGCCGATCAGCGAGCCGGCTTCAAAGTAAGTCCCCGGTTGTTGGGTAACTTGAACCTCGCCAGCACAGGGCGCCAGAACCGAAGTTTCCATCTTCATCGCTTCTAATACGGCGATAACTTGGCCGGCACTCACCGTCTCACCGTCCTCGACGACCCAGGTATGCAGGTTGCCTGCTACCGGCGTCAGTATCGCCTGCGGATCAACTGTCTCGCTTGGGCTTGCGCTTTCGCTGGCAGGGCCAACTGCGTTCAGGCTCATACCGCGCAACAAGGCTGCAGGCAGGCCCAGTTCGTGGCGCTTGCCGTCAATTTCGACGAAGGTGCGCAGTACTTCTGGGGTCCCCGACTGGGCGTTGCGGGGGGCGATGGTGATCTGTTCGGCGAAGTCGGTCTCGATCCAGCGAGTGTGCACGTCGAATCGCTCAGCGCTGGTGAAGTCGGCATGGTCCATCACGGCCCGGTGAAACGGCAGCACTGAGGCGATGCCTTCGATATTGAATTCCGCCAGGGCGCGACGGGCGCGGGCTATCGCTTGCTCACGAGTTGCACCGGTGACAATCAGCTTGGCCATCATCGAATCGAAGGTGCTCGGCACGCTGGAACCACTGACCACGCCGCTGTCCAGTCGTACGCCGGGGCCAGAGGGCGGCAGGAATTCTGTGATCTGCCCGGGGGTGGGCAAAAAGCCTTTGCCTGCGTCTTCGGCGTTGATGCGAAATTCAAAACTGTGGCCGCGCGGGGTTGGCGTTTCACTGAACGACAACGGCAAGCCGTCGGCAATACGAAGTTGCTCAATCACGAGGTCGACGCCAGTAGTTTCTTCGGTCACCGGGTGCTCGACCTGCAAGCGTGTGTTGACCTCGAGGAACGACAGGGTGCCGTCCTGGCTGAGCAGGAACTCCACGGTGCCGGCGCCGACGTAGCCGGCCTTGGCGCAAATATCTTGGGCCGATTGATGGATACGCTGGCGCTGTGCGTCGCTGATAAACGGCGCGGGCGCTTCTTCCACCAGCTTTTGGTTGCGTCGTTGCAGCGAGCAATCACGTGTGCCGACCACCACCACCTTGCCGTGTTTGTCGGCCATTATTTGCGCTTCAATGTGCCGAGGGCGGTCGAGGAATTGCTCAACGAAACATTCGCCACGGCCAAACGCTGCTTCTGCTTCGCGCACCGCCGAGGCAAACAACTCGGCGACCTCGTCCAGGCGCCAGGCTACTTTCATGCCGCGTCCGCCGCCCCCGAAGGCCGCCTTGATAGCAATCGGCAGGCCGTGCTGCTCGGCAAAGGCCAACACTTGGGCGGCGTTTTCGACCGGCCCAGGCGTACCGGCCACCAGGGGAGCACCGACCTGCTGAGCGAGCTTGCGCGCCTCAACCTTATCGCCCAACACATCAATGGTCTCGGGGTTGGGGCCCACCCAGATCAGCCCGGCGTTGATCACCGCGCGGGCGAAGTCGGCCCGCTCAGACAGAAAACCATAACCTGGGTGCACGGCGTCAGCTGCGCTGCGTTTGGCGACAGCCAGTAGCTTTTCGATGTCCAGGTAGGTCTCGGCAGGGCGTTGGCCATCCAGAGAATAAGCTTCGTCGGCCTGGCGCACGTGCAGCGCGTCAATATCTGCGTCGGCATAGACGGCCACCGACTGCACACCGTAGTCGCGGCAAGCGCGAGCGATGCGGACGGCGATTTCACCACGGTTGGCGATCAATAATTTTTTCATGAAGGGTTCTTCGCATCGGCAGTTGAAAAAGAGGCTTCGGGGCTGAGATGCATTTCTTCAAACGGATCCAGCGGGTTGAAGCGAATCTGTGCATTGACCGGTATCTGTCCTGCCAAATCCAGATGGTGAGTGGCAACCGAGGCAATCACCGGATAACCCCCCGTCAGTGGGTGGTCGGCCAGGAACAGCACCGGTTGGCCGCTGGCGGGAACCTGGATTGCGCCTACAGAAGTGCCTTCGCTGGGCAACTCCTGATGATTGAAGCGCTCCAGGGGTGTATCACCAGACAGACGGATACCGACCCGGTTTGATTGCGAGGTGACGCGCCACAACTGGCTGCTCAGACGCTGGATGGCGTCTTGGGTAAACCAGTCGGTTCGCGGCCCCATCACCACATCGAGGGTGACAATGTTGTCGGTGATCGGCAGTTCAAAGGCAGGGGCTTCGGTCAGGGATACGCTGGTGCCGGTGACCGGTGCGGTAAAGCCCAGTCGGTCGCCCACTGCCAGAGCTTCAGGCCCGAGCTGCGCCAGGGTATCGGTGGACAGGCTGCCGAGCACCGGCGTGACATCGAAACCCCCACGGATTGCCAGATAACTGCGCAACCCGGCCTTGGGTGAGCCCAGGCTCACGCGGTCGCCCGCTTCCAGCTCGATAGGCTGATAGTTGCTGGCTTGCCATTGCAGGCCGCTGGCGTTGGTGATGGTGACCGGGGTGTGTGCGCCGGTAATGGCGATCAAAGCACGGCCATGGCAAATGAAGCTCAGGCCTCCCAGTACCGATTCCACGCAGGCCATGTCCGAAGGGTTGCCGACGGCACGGTTGGCCGAGCGCAGAGCACCAAGGTCCAGTGCGCCGGAGCGGGACACGCCCTGGCCGGTTTGGCCGGGGCGGCCCATGTCCTGCAATACGCTATGCAGGCCTGGGCTAATGATCTCCAGAAACGTCCCTGTAGTGGCGTCGGTGCGTGCTGGCGTCGAAGGCAGCGGCAGGCCACTGGCAGGCAATGGGCCGGCATCGGTGAAGCGTACTTTATAGCCAGGGCGCAGCAGGGCAGGCTCGGCGCGGTTCAGGTCCCACATCTGCAACGGCGTGACGCCGATGATCTGCCATCCACCCGGGCTGGCTTTGGGATAGACGCCGCTGAAGTCGCCCGCCAACGCCACGGCACCGGCAGGGATGCGAGTGCGCGGCGTTTGCCGACGAGGCACCTGGAACCCGGCGCCGCCCGTCAGGTACGCGAAGCCCGGTGCGAAACCGCAGAACGCCACGCTGTAGTCATGAGCGGTGTGACGCTGGATGACCTCTGCGCGGTTGATGTTCAGCAGAGTTGCGACTTCGTCGAGGTCTTCGCCGTTGTAATGCACCGGGATTTCTACCCGGCGATGTTCGACCTCGCGGCGCTGGCTGAGGTCTTGGCCAGCGATGCGGTTGACCAGCGTCTGACGCTCGAGGGTGCTGGGGCGGAACTGGATCATTAGCGTGCGTGCGGCAGGAACGATCTCCTCCACACCCGCAATTGGCTCCGCCGTCAGGGCGTCGAACAAGGCCAGGGTTTCGTCCAGATCTTTCAATTCGACGAGCAGGACGTCCAGGTTGACCGGTAGAAAGCGCACAGGGAACTCCTAGACGTGGTAAGTGCTGTCAGGCACGTCGGTGATAAACATATAGCCCGGCGAATGGGTGATTGCGAAGGGTACGCCAGAGGCCATGACTGCGGCCTGAGGGGTGACACCGCAGGCCCAGAACACCGGAACTTCGCCAGGCTTGATGCTGACGGCATCGCCGAAATCGGGTCGACTCAGATCGTTGATGCCCAGTCGCCCAGGCTCGCCGATATGGACTGGCGCGCCGTGCACTGAGGGGTAGCGCCCGGAGATACTGCTGGCCTCGGCCACGCGATCAGCCGGAATCGGACGCATGGAAACCACCATTTCGCCCTGTAACCGCCCGGCAGGACGGCAGGCGCGGTTGGTGCGGTACATCGGCACATTGCAGCCATCGGTGATGTGTCGCACCTCGATGCCCGCTTCTTGCAGCGGGGTTTCAAAGGTAAAGCTGCAGCCGATCAGAAACGCGACCATGTCGTCGTGTTCAGCCCAGGCTTGGGTTGCGTCGCTGACTTCTTGCGCCAATGCGCCGTCGCGCCAGATGCGGTACTTCGGGATGTCGGTTCGCAGGTCCGCGCCTTCAGCCAGGAAGGTGGTCGGGCTGCCGACGTCGCTGACATCTAAAACCGGGCAGGCTTTGGGATTGCGCTGCGCGTAGAGCAGAAAGTCGTAGGCCCAGTCGCGGGGCAAGGCGATGAGGTTGGCTTGGGTCATGCCCGGAGCAACACCTGCCGTGGAGGTAACCAGACCGTTGCGGTAAGTGCCTCGCGCCTCGCGGGCTGCGGCGATGGCGGTCTGACGGGCCCGATCAAAGGCATTCATCGGCGTTCTCCGACAAAGGGTTGCAAAGAGGTATTGGCGTGTTCCAGAACGCGGCGCAACTCGCGGGCCATCTCTACGGCGGCGGGGCTGTCGCCATGCACACAAATTGAGTCGGCCTCTATCCTGACGAGGCTACCGTCGATGGCTTCGATGAAGCCTGACTGAACCAGACGCAACATGCGCTGGGCCACGAGCACGGGATCGTGAAGAACGGCCCCGGGCTCGCGCCGCGAAACCAGCGTTCCCTCTGGCGTATACGCCCGATCAGCGAAGGCTTCGGCGACGCACTGCAAACCTTCGCTACGGGCCAGCTCAATCAGGGGGGAGCCCGCCAGAGCGACGAGCACCAGCGCAGGATCAATGGCGCGGATCGCCTCAATCACCGCCATCGCCTGTCTGCGGTCGTGAGCGATAGTGTTGTACAAGGCTCCGTGGGGCTTGACGTAGCGCACCGAGGTGCCAGCAGCCTTGGCCAGGGCCTGCAGCGCACCGATCTGATAAATCACGTCGGCGGTCAGTTCGTCGCTGGCCACGTCCATGTTGCGGCGGCCAAAGCCAACCTTGTCCGGGTAGGACACGTGAGCGCCAATCGTGACGTTCTTTTCGGCAGCGGCTTTGAGTGTCTGCAGGATGCCCGCCGGGTCGCCAGCGTGAAAACCACAGGCGACATTGGCGCTGGTCACGATGTCGAGCATCGCTGCATCGTCGCCCATACGCCAGGCGCCGAAGCTCTCTCCCAGGTCGCTATTAAGATCAATCGAATGCATTTGAAACTACCTCCTGTAATCAGGCTGCGCCAATGAACGAAAAGATGGCACCGGCCGACTTGTACGCCATGTACCACGACAGCAGACAGGTCAGAATGCCCAGCACCAGCAACCAACGTGGATAGTGGTAGCCATCCATCAGGTCAGACCGAGCCCAGCCCACGTACATGAAGATGCTCAGGCCCAGCGGCAGGATCAAACCATTGAAACCGCCCGCAAACACCAGCAACGCGGCCGGTGGCTTGCCCAGCACCATATACACCGTCATGCAGATGACGATGAAAACCACGGTGGCGAGGTTACGAACGCGCTCAGTGATCTTCTTGGAGAACACCGTGATAAAGGACATCGATGTATAAGACGCGCCGATGACACTGCTGATACCCGCCGCCCACAGCACCAGACCGAACATCATCATGCCGATGTCGCCTGCTGCTGCCTGGAATGCCTGACCAGCAGGGTTTGCACCCTTGCCAGACACGTCGATAACCACTCCGCTTGCCACCACACCCAGAATAGCCAGAAACAATACGTAACGAGCGATGCCAGTGACCAAGATACCGGTCAGTGCCGCACGGGATACGGCCTGAATGTTTTCTACGCCTACGGTGCCGCGATCAAGCAGACGATGAGCGCCTGCATAGGTGATGTAACCGCCTACCGTGCCGCCGACGATGGTGGTGATGGAGGCAAAGTCGATGAAGTCAGGCCATACCGACTGACGCAGGGCTTCGCCCAGCGGAGGATGGGTCGCGAAGCATGCGAACACGATCAGGCATATTTTCAGGATGCCCAGCCCCATCATTATCCGGTCCATCGCCACGCCTGCGCGATGAGACGAGAAGATCGCAATGGCGAGCAGCGCACTCAAAACACCGCCCCATTTAGGATCAAGGCCGGTCAGCGCATTCAGGCCCAGACCTGCACCGGCAATGTTACCCAGCATGAACACCAGGCCACCGCACAGCACCAACACGGTCAGCAAGTAGCCACTGCCCGGAATAGCCGCATTGGCCAGATCGGCCGCGCGCATTTTAGTCAGCGACACGATGCGCCAGACGTTCAGTTGAACGACGAAATCAATCAGGATTGACGCCAGAATGCCGAAGGCAAACGCAGCACCCAATGTTGCCGTGAATGTAGCTGTCTGGGTCAGGAAGCCTGGCCCGATAGCAGACGTGGCCATCATGAAGATGGCGGCGACTAAAGACGCCCGCCGCGCCTTTGTGAACTCTTTTGTTGTCGTTGTCACGGCATCATTCCTACGGTGAGAGATACCTCGACTGAGCAATGAACATGCCAAGACTCAAAGATCACCCCTGTTATGTAGGTTGATAAAGGGTTTCTTGTTGAACAATCCATAATTGATGGCTGATGCAAAAGCACAAAATTGTTACCTTAAACGCTTGCAGTGCTACTTAATGAAGCACGGTGCACGCTTCATCCTTGTGCCGTGCATTAAGCTCTGATGGAATAACCCTGCGGTTTTCCTCATCCTGGACCTCTTATGAACGACGCCTCTCCCACCCTTCCCCGAACCCTGGGAGAAACCATCACTCAAGAAATACGCAGAATGCTGGTCGAGGGTGAGCTCGTGCCCGGCCAACGTCTTTCAGAAGCCGTATTGGCAGAGAGCCTCGACATTTCGCGCAATACATTGAGAGAGGCATTCCGGGTTCTGACGCGCGAGGGCCTGCTCAAACACGAACCCAACCGCGGCGTTACGGTTGCAGAACCTGACATGGCCTCGATCATCGACATCTACCGAGTGCGCCGCTTCATCGAGTGCAAGGCCATCGCCCAAGCCTACCCTCAGCACCCAGGCACCCTGCACATGCGTGAGGCGGTCGAATTAGGCGAGCGAGCGCGGGAATCGAAAGACTGGGTAGCGGTCGGCACTGCCAACATGATGTTTCACAAATCAATTGTCGAACTGGCGGATAGCCCGCGCCTGCAGGTGTTTTATGGGCAGATCTCGGCTGAGTTGCGGCTCGCCTTCGGCGTACTCAACGACCCCCAATTTCTGCACTTGCCGTTCCTCGATATGAACGCATCGATACTGACATGCGTTGAAGAGGGCCGAGCAGGCGACGCTACGACCATGCTGGATGCCTACCTGGTGCAATCCGAGCGAACTGTCCTGGCCGCTTACGAGCGCAGCATGAAACGGTAGTCGCTTTGAGGTGGCGCTGGGGACCCGCATCGTAAGCGTCTGCCAAAGTCACCTTGCATGATCCCGGCAGATACCCACTGATGCGGCAGCAGTTGGTCAATCTCGCTCGCCCGCTGCGTCGGCAGTCGCGTCAGCACATCTTTGAGATAAGCATACGGATCATGCCCATTCATGCGACGTAGCCAGCGGAATCGGCTGCAATGGTCTCGCTTCGGGTTGCTCACAAATCACTACATTCCCAGCCTAAAGAATGCACACACATACCCGAGGATTGTTTCGCGTCACGTTCCCGAGGCAGGAGTGGCCCACGGGGCCTGACTTATACCCCTGGTGAGTTGTCGTTCAGTTCACTGAATAGCGACTTTTTGAGCAATTCGCTAAATCGCGCAGCTGCAACGGGCAGCACGCGGCCTCGAAGCACGCCCAGTATCATCCTGCGCTGGTACCTTCTCAATTCCGATACAGGGAGGGCGACAAGGTCGTCGTCTACAAGGCGTTCACCTCCCTCTTTCCTGACCTGGAAACAAATCCCCCCGGTACGCCTGACAAAGTCCGTTAGAACCTGAAAAGAATTCGACTCCATTTGTGGGTAAATGCGGGTGCCATTGCGTTTCAGGTATTCATCCAACAGACGTCTGCCACCCCAGGAGGTGTCGGCCAGCGCCAATGGATAGTCTGCTGTTGATGAAATCGAAATGGACTCAGCGCTCGCCAGGACGTGATCGCGTTTCACCAGCGCGTGGATGGAGTAGGGGGCCTGGGCAAGTTCATGAAAATCAGCATTCTGCGAGGGGTTGAAAGCCAATCCCAGATCGCAGTCATTCTCTACGACGGCATCGACCACTTTATCTGCGCCGGCGACCTTCACAGCAAAGCTGACCTTCGGATACTGGGTCTGGAACGTTGCAATCAGGTCAATCAAATGAACATCTGCAATCGCCGCCACTGCAGCGATTTTGATGTGACCGCGCTTGAGCCCTTCAAGCTCTCTAATGCTTGAATGAGCATCCTCTGCGTCGCACAAGGCTTTTTTGGCGTAGGCAAGGTAGGTCTCACCCGCAGCGCTTAAACGCACACCCCGTGCGTGGCGCTCGAACAGCGGGGCGCTCAACTCTTCTTCAAGATCGAGAATGTGCCGGTTTAATGCCGACGAAGTCAGGTGAAGAAAGTTGGCAGCTTCTCTGATGGAACGATGGTGAGCGACATCGACAAAGTAGCTCAGGAGCTTTACGTGCTTCATGACGTGGGACCACCTGAATGCCTGAAACGCATGGCTGAGTCCTGCTGGATACAGGTAAAGACTCGCCGCTTGGGATACGGCTGCGAGCTCTGCGATGGTAGCAGTAAGCCACAGACGCGGCGAGCGTACTCGTAACGCACAGGCCTTCTGGCGTTCGCTGCATTTGACCGGCAGTTTGAGTGCTGCTTTTTTTAGCTCACAGCGAGAGAAAAACACCGCTTCCCGGCTCACTCCATCGATTCCTACACTTTGATCACTATCTGTTTGGGGTGCGATCAAATGCGTTGGAAAGCCAGAGTTCAAAGATTTGAAGCCCAGTCGCCGAGCGATTTGTCCGCTGTCGACCAGGCCGTAGCCATGGGCCTGCTGGATGCCAAGCGGGTTATTGGGGTGTTGGGTAAAACCGAAGGGAATGGCTGCGTCAATGACTTCACGCGTGGCTACGCGACCGAGTCGGTTATCCAGTGCCTTGAGCGTCATGGGGCTGCGCACGATGCCCCGGCTGAGGAGCGGGCGGTGGTGGTCATGTCGGGTGGCACCGAGGGTTGCCTTTCTCCCCATTGGATCGTCTTTGAAAAACTCCCGGATGACGCGCCTGAGCAGGCAGAACCTCGGTTGGCCATGGCCCAAGCCGTCACCCGGGCTCTGATGCCAGAAGAAATCGGTACTTCAGTGCAAATTCAATTGGTGGCGGATGCCGTCAGGGCCGCGATGAAAATGGCGAGCATCGACAGCGCCGATGACGTGCATTACGTGCAGGTCAAATGCCCGCTGCTGACCCGCCAGCGCATCGCCGAAGCAAACGCCAGAGGCGCCAGCACCTCGACTACCGATACCTACAAGTCGATGTCCTATTCTCGCGCCGCTTCAGCGCTGGGGGTTGGTGTCGCCCTTGATGAACTGGACGGCAAAACACCGGGCGAGCTTGGCCCGGGCATCTGCCAGGACTTCGGCCTGTATTCCAGCCGCGCCAGCACTTCGGCAGGGGTGGAGCTCATGCACCATGAAATTCTGGTGTTAGGTAACTCCAGGGCGTGGGGCGGTGATCTGGTCATCGGACACCGCGTCATGAAGGACGCGATTGATCTGGATGCGGTGCAAGGGGTCCTTGGCGACCTTGGCTTCGAGTCAAGCAAGCAACTCTCAGCGGATGACCGTGACCGCTTGATTGCGGTGCTGGCCAAGGCCGAGCCGTCTCAGACCGGCACCATCAGAGGGGCTCGACACACCATGCTGGATGACAGTGATATCCCGGCGACCCGCCATGCCAGAGCGCTGGTGGGTGGCGTTCTGGCTGCCATGGTGGGTGACACCCGGCTCTTCGTTTCGGGTGGCGCCGAGCATCAGGGGCCGGATGGCGGTGGCCCGGTGGCGGCGATCGCGCGCCTCAAACGCCCATGACGGTCAGCTAAAACGCTTACTGCGGGTTCTTGCACCTGCCCTGAGCCAGAGAATGTGCTGAGGGCACTCCAGAAAACAAGCCGGACACCATCATGACTCTGAACCGTTCGAACCCTGATTCAACCGGCGCCGCCGTTGAGTGGCTGTACCGCCTGAGCCAGCAGCCACACGACAAAATCACCGGCCCCCTGAGCGGCCTTACCTTTGCGGTTAAAGACAACATTGATGTTGCAGGCGTACCCACCACCGCAGGGTGCCCGGCGTTTGCTTATATGGCCGATACCCATGCCGGTGTGGTCGAGCGAATTCTCGGCGCCGGTGCATCACTGGAAGGCAAAACCAATCTGGATCAGTTCGCGTGCGGCCTCAATGGCACCCGATCCCCATACGGCGCTGTTCCCAATGCCATCAACCCAGACATGATTTGTGGGGGATCGAGTGCAGGGTCGGCGTATGTGGTGGCAACCGGACAGGTCGATTTTGCTCTGGGCACAGACACCGCCGGCTCTGGCCGAGTGCCCGCAGGGTTGAACAACATCGTGGGGTTGAAGCCTTCAAAGGGGCTTCTCAGCAATCGGGGGGTGGTGCCTGCTGCCCGCAGCGCGGATTGCGTATCGATCTTCGCCCGCACGGTATCGACGGCTGTTCAGGTCCTGTTAGTGGCCGCGGGTCATGACCCGCTCGACCCCTATTCAAAAGACCTTCACTTGAACACCGAACCCTTTGGCAACCGCTTTGTCTTTGGCGTGCCTGATGAGCTTGAGTTCTTTGGTGACACCCTTAGCGAGGAGGCTTTCAAGCAAAGTATTGATCAGCTTGAAGCGTTGGGCGGTAAAAAACGGATCATCAGTTATGCACCGCTTAAACAAGCTGCCGCTTTGCTTTACGAAAGTGCACTTGTGGCTGAGCGATATGAGGCCATTCGAGACTTTTTTGACAGCTCATCGCACGCGGTGATCGAACCCGTTCGAAGCATCATTGCTCAAGGCAAGCAATACAGCGCTGCGGATTTGCTCGAAGCACAAACCGAGCTGCGACGCCTGGGCCAGATAGCGGCCGTGATGTGGCGTGACATCGATGTATTGCTGGTGCCTACGGCCCCCACGAGCTACACCCTGCGCGAGATGCAAGACAATCCGGTAGTCCTCAATCGAAACCTGGGCACCTACACCAACTTCGTGAATTTGCTGGACTACGCGGCCATCTCAGTGCCCAGTAGTTTTCGTTCTGATGGTCAGCCTTTTGGTGTCACGTTCATCGCGCCAAGCGGTAGCGACCTGCAATTGGCTGAACTGGCGCAGTGTTTTCACCATGCGACCGGCTTGACTCAAGGTGCCACCAGGCAGCCTCTTCCTGCGCTGGATCGCATTCTGAAATCGTCAGCCCAGTCGTCGGTGCTGGTCGCGGTGGTGGGCGCGCACCTCAGTGGTATGCCGCTCAATTACCAGCTTACAGAACGCAATGCGACGCTCGTGTCCACCACCCGCACAGCCGCCGATTACCAGCTCTACGCGCTTGCCAATACCTCGCCTCGCAAGCCTGGAATGATCCGGGTGGCCCCCGGGAAGGGCAGCTCTATCGAAGTAGAAGTGTGGCAGATGCCCATTTCGGACTATGGATCGTTTGTTGCGATGATTCCTGGCCCCTTAGGGATAGGGACGATCACGCTCGAGGATGGCAGGTCGGTGCAGGGGTTTGTGTGTGAGCCATTCGCGCTGGAGGGGGCGCTGGACATCAGCTCATACGGCGGCTGGCGCCCTTATGTGTCGTCGGGTGCGGGAGGTGGCGAATGAGCCCTGAAAAAAACTACGTCACGGCCATGTCCGTCCTGTTGGACCTCAACCTCAGCGAGGAGCAGCTTGAGCGCGTGGCCGAGCACTTTGCCAGGACGAAGCAGTTGGCCGGGTTGTTGGGCGCTGTGCCCATGACCCCATGGGATGAACCTGCCGAACTCTACCAGCCTTGCCCCTTTCCATCTGAGGCCAATCCGTCATGACTGTCACCGCCATGAACATCCGTGACGCCATCGTAAAAGGCGAGTTGAGTGCCTTGGAAGTGGTGCAAGACAAACTGGATCATATCCAGAGCACAAACGCGTCGTTCAATGCGTTCACTGAGGTCACGCGAGACCGGGCTTTGGCTGAGGCCAAGAGCATTGACGCGCTGCGTAAAGCCGGGGAGCCATTGCCGCCCCTGGCTGGCGTGCCTTATGCGGTAAAAAATCTGTTCGATATAGAAGGCGTGGTCACGCTCGCAGGCTCCAAAATCAATCGTGACAATGCCCCGGCAGCCGCTGATGCGTTTCTTGTAGAGCGCATGAAAGCTGCTGGCGGCGTCCTGTTGGGGGCCCTCAACATGGACGAGTACGCCTACGGGTTTACCACTGAAAACTCGCACTACGGGCCTGCACGCAACCCCCACGACACCGCGCGCTCGGCGGGCGGCTCATCAGGGGGGAGCGGCGCCGCTGTGGCTGCGGACCAGGTACCGGTTGCATTGGGCTCAGATACCAACGGGTCGATTCGGGTGCCGTCATCCCTGTGCGGGGTGTGGGGGCTCAAGCCAACCTTTGGACGGCTCTCTCGCAGAGGCTCCTACCCCTTTGTCCACAGCATTGACCACCTTGGGCCGTTTGCGAGTGACGTGTTATCCCTCGCGTACACGTATGACGCTTTGCAAAGCCCGGACCCACACGATCCGGCCTGCCACGCATTACGCGTCCAGCCCTGCCTGCCAAGCCTGCAGCAAGGCGTCGCCGGGTTACGGGTCGGTATTCTCACCGATTACTTTGACACCTATGCCAGCCCGCCTGCGCGTGCGGCGGCCCAGTTGGCTGCCAAACTGCTGGGGGCGACGGATGAAGTCCACTGGCCGAGCCCTGCCCAAGCGCGAGCCGCTGCTTTCATCATCACGGCCAGCGAGGGCAGTAACCTGCATGCGCACAACTTGAAGACTCGTCCTCAGGACTTCGAGCCTGTCTCGGTCGATCGCTTTTTGTCCGGTCTGATGCAACCGGCTACGTGGTACGTCCAGGCCCAGCGTTTCAGAAGAATGTACCGCGACCAGGTCAATAAGCTGTTTGCCAATTGGGATGTATTGATCGCACCCGCGACCCCCGTGCCCGCGCCCCAGATCGGTACCGAGTGGATTGATATCAATGGTCTGCGCCATCCGTGCCGGCCTGCATTGGGCTTGTTGACCCAGCCGATTTCTTTCGCGGGCTGCCCGGTGGTCGCGGCGCCTATGTGGCCGGACAACACCGGGGGGCTGCCTCTGGGCGTACAGATTATCGCCGCACCCTGGCGTGAGGATCTTGCACTCAGGGCCGCCGCCGTCCTTGAAGACAGCGGGTATGCCACCGTTAAAGCCCATTACGCAGGACAACTGTGAAATGAATATTTCAGGTCTGGACATCAACCTTCCGCACGTCCATGCAGACGTCATGATTGCGTTTGAAGCCTATGAAGCCGCCCTCGTCAGTAATGACGTCAGTGTGCTCGACGAACTGTTTTTTAATTCGCCTTTCACATTGAGGTATGGCGCCACTGAAAACCTCTATGGCTACGAGGCGATCAAGGCATTCCGGGCGAATCGGCCGTCTACAGGTCTGGCCCGTAAAGTGCTTAGAACAGAAGTCACGACTTACGGTCATGACATGGCGACCACCAACATCGAGTTTCAACGCACCGGGTCTACGTCCATAGGCCGTCAGAGCCAGACGTGGTTACGCACAGACCAAGGCTGGCGGGTGGTATCGGCCCATGTGAGTGTGATGGGCTAAAGACGCCCCCATGCGCATGCCACCTGCATGCGCCCTCTATCACGAGGCCTGCGGCTACAGCGGCCCGTCTATAACTTTTGCACACCTGCCCCCACCCGATATGAGATGCAATGCAATGAGAAACCTCTTCAAGTGGACGGTAAAGCTGGATGGCGGTGAAGTGGTCGCTCCGAATGAGCGACTCCCCTGGTCTCAAACGTTATTGATGGGGCTGCAGCATGTCTTCGCCATGTTTGGCGCGACAGTGCTGGCGCCGTTGCTCATGGGCTTTGATCCGAACGTGACCGTGCTCATGAGCGGATTCGGGACGTTAGTGTTTTTTGTCATTACCAAAGGCAAGGTTCCCAGCTATCTGGGATCAAGCTTCGCCTTTATCGGTGTGACGGCAGCCGTCACCGGCTATACCGGCTCAGGGCCCAATACCCATATCGACCTGGCGCTGGGCGGCATTATTGTCTGCGGCATCCTGTACATATTGGCCGGGCTCGCGGTACAGGCGATCGGGTATCAATGGATCGAAAAACTGACGCCGCCCATTGTCACCGGAACCGTCGTCGCGGTCATTGGTTTGAACCTGGCAGCGATCCCCATCAAAACCATGGCGGCCAATCATTTTGATATTTGGATGCAAGTGATCACGTTCACCTGTGTCGCGCTTATTGCGGTCTTCACCAAAGGCATGATCAAAAGGATGCTGCTGTTGACCAGCTTGATTGCGTCCACAGCCATTTACTACGTGCTGACCAACCTCTTTGGGCTAAGCACGCCGATCGACTTCAGCCTTATTCAACAGGCGGCCTGGTTTGGCTTGCCCACTTTCACGGCACCCGCGTTTTCGTCAAACGCCTGCCTGCTGATCGCGCCGGTCGTCATCATTCTGATTGCTGAAAACGTTGGTCATTTAAAAGCCATCGGCTCCATCAGCAACAGCCCGATGGAGAAGCATTTTGGCCGAGCGTTTATTGGTGACGGGATCGCCACCGTCATAAGCGCCGGTGTGGGCGGCACAGGTGTCACCACTTATGCACAGAACATCGGCGTGATGGCCGCCACCAAAGTGTATTCCACGGCCTTGTTCGTCGTGGCCGGGCTGATGGCCATACTGCTGGGCTTGTCCCCTAAATTTGGTGCGCTCGTGCAGACCATTCCCACCTCGGTCATGGGCGGGATGACCATTGTCGTGTTCGGCCTCATCGCCGTCTCAGGGGCGAAGATCTGGGTTGAAAACAACGTCGACTTTAGTGACAACCGCAACCTGATGATTGCTTCCATCCCGCTCATTTTGGGCACCGGGCAGTTCACGCTGCACTTTGGAGGCTTTGAACTGGATGGCCTGGGCAGCGCAGCCTTTGCCGCCTTGTTGCTGAATATTATTTTGAACTACAAGAAAAAAGCTGATGTGACGACGCCCACGCGTCCTCAGTAATTCAGAAACCCGCTGAAAGCGTCGCAGCGGTTAAATAATAAAGCCAAGGTAACTTCTGGATTAATTGCACTTTGACAGGCCACTTTTCAACGATTGGAAAGTGGGCGTGCGCAGGTGGCTGTCATCTGGAAACAACTGAAGAGCGTAGCGCGTAAATCTTTTTAATAAGCACCGCAAAACTGCCGATTCAAATGCTTGCTTGAGCAGGCGCTTTAAAAAATTTTAATAGTCAGGAGCACGATAATGGCGCCTCGCAGTTTTTCGGCTGTAAATAAAGTGTTGGGTATGAGTGGCCTGGTGCTGCTCAGTGTCATGGGTAACACCGCAATGGCCGACGTGGCTGGCACCGCCCCTGAAGCTGAAAGTGTGGTGGACATGCTGTCCGAGGGCACAGTGTCCGGATCGCTGAGAATGCGTTACTACACCGACAAGAACGCTTACTTCGTCAAAGACCTGAATCAAGACACAGCTGGCTATGGCGGCTTCGTCAAATACGAAACCGCCGCGCTGAATGGCTTTAAATTGGGCGGCAGCCTGATCTACCAAAGAACCTTCAACCGGCCTGACGACAAGGGCAGCGTAATTCCCGATATCGGCACCAACGTCACCAACATCGGCGAGGCCTACGTCAGTTGGGAGCATGACGCGTTCAAGATAACGGCCGGTAATCAGCGCGTTCAACTGCCGTGGACCAGTGACTACGACTGGCGCGTAGTGCCCGTCCTGTTCCAGGGCATTAATGTGCACTATGGCAACGACGATGACTTCCTCTCACTGGCGCGCTTGTACCGCTGGAAAGGCTGGGCCGACGACGGCTTTTCCCGGAACAGCATGTACTCAACGGATGAAAAAACAGCCGGAATGTGGAGCCTGGGCGGTGGCCGCTCAGTGACAGTCAACGGCCTTAAATACTCGGGCCAATTATGGCGCCAGCACTATTACGACTACACCAACGTGAGCTACGGCGAAGGCCACGTCTCAGCGGTGTCAGGCGATTTTCGACCCAATGCCGGTCTTCAATACATACGCGGCACGGGCGACGGACGTGAACTGGCAGGCACAGTCGACAACACAACCTTGGGGTTCCAGGCGGGGTTCGATTACAAAGCCTACAAAGTAGCCCTGGGCTACGACCACATCAAAGCGGCCCCGGGTGCGTACAACAACGGAAGCCTGGTAACGCCCTATGCCCACAACATGTCATCCGGCCCTTACTTTGCCCAGCCCTACTTCACCAGCACCCAAGACCTGGGGGCTGGTAATGCCTACTCACTGGACGTCAGCACAGGCGCCGTTCAAAACCTGTTCCTGGGCGCCCGCTATTCATTCATGGACCTGACCGCCGTCGCCGGTACCGCCAGCCTCAACCAGTCGGAATACCTGCTCTACGGAATCTACAACTTCGCAGGCGCCCTCAAAGGCCTGAGCGTGGCCGAATGGGTAGGCGTACAAACCTCCCCGGCACGAGACACCCGCTTCTTCCAGAACCGGTTGGAGGTTAGTTATAACTTTTAGAGGGGGAGAGGGCAGTGTGTTGGGGAGGGAGGTTAAGACGAGAAAACCCGCCATACAGACGTAATGCTGTTCACTTATGAGATGCGTACGAGTAACTGTAGGAGCGAGCTTGTCTCGCGAGCTTTTAAAAGATCAAAAGATCGCGAGACAAGCTCGCTCCTACAGGGTTCGCTTTCGCTTATGTGAACAGCATTGCGCTGAAGGCGAGTTTTTTTGTGGGGCTTTAGAAGTCAGTTCCAAAACTGACCTGTATCTCCCCCAACACCTCTGGACTCCCAACACCCGCAAAGTCGCTGCGACAAAAAAAGTCAGAGCGCGATTGATAGTGGCAATCTTTTCCCACTTGCTTATCAATTTTCTGCACCGCGTGCTCATGCAAAGAGACGCTGACCTGTATTGATGCCCTGAGGCTTGAAAGGATATCGAAATCACCCATGGCCCAAAAACCGCCCACACATTTAGGGTTGGTGATATACGCATCAATGTCTTTCGCCTGAGGGAGCGCTCCTCCAGCAGTGATAATCCCTTGCATGTGGAGTGCAAGTGCCTCGTACACATTTTCGAGCGCTAGCATCGATGGATGCACCGTCACTAAAGCAACCCGGCATGGCAGGTACTGTCACGTTGTAGCCTGAGCCCACTTCTTTTCGCAGCACGCTAGATCTTCTCGGTAGGATCAGAAGTCATGAATGAACTGATTCTTATTTTCTTAACGAAATCGTCTTTGCAGGAAATCATTTTCGAGTCTAGAGTATTGGTGATGGCGACTTGCCAGTATTATTAGGTATTTAACATGGAACGTTATAAAAATCTTAGTGGTCAGTCAAACGTAGTGGGATTTGAGTCAGGCCCCGGGTCGATTACCGTACAGTTCGCTTCAGGAACCCATAGGAACTATGTATATGATGCTAATCGTCCCGGCCCAGTCATGGTTGCGGAGATGCAAAAGCTTGCGGCAGCAGGGCGCGGATTAAATAGTTATATCTCGCGTGTGGTTAAGTCAAATTTCTCGCGTAAATATTGATATATATACGCGGTTGGAAAGTTTCATGTTTTTTCGAAGCTGTTCGAGGTGGTTTACGTCGCCCTGGTAGTCAAATTTCTAATTGATTATCAGGTGCGGCTTTAGATAATTAATTTTTAAAAAAGATATTTTAAAAATTCCATCAAAGCTAACGAAACCTAACTTTGGTTTCGCTAATGCATATGTTAGTTTCAGAACGCGACCTTCAAATTAGTCTGCAACTACCTTTTTTGGTGCATGAACTGGCCCACTTCACGGGTTACTAACAACCCACCCCATCCCCAGCGGCTTGGTCATGCTGACAATTTTCGGATGTGCATCAATCGCCCGCAGCTTAGATTTGAGTTTTTGTTTCAGGTCTGCCAAATCGACGCGGGGCTGGTGGGTGGCGGGTTGTTCAATATGCACGATGACTTGAAGCCTTTCGCAACCGAGTACCGCTTTGCTGAGGGTTTTCTCGTCAAGCGGAGTGCTGGCATGAAGACGGGCTGGCAGTAACGCAGCCAAAGTGCACAGCACTTTGTTTACGATGGTTTCTGCCAGCTCTGAGGGCTTTCCGGCATCGGGGTGTCGATAGTCTTTGACTTCAACCAAGAAGGCTACTTTTTCAGGTGACAACACCAGAATGTCGACTGCTTGCAGGTTGTTGCGCAATGTCATGAAGTGACGCCTGTAAAAGGACCACTCATCAAATTTGCTGGCTTGCCACGTGTCTGGGAAGGTGAATATCAGGCCATCGACATCGAGCGCCGCCATGCTCAATCCTCCAGCGCTAAATAACGATCTGACTGCTGAAGACTTTCCTCAAGAGCGGTGATGTCACCAATGTCGTACAGACTGGGCCCTTGTTGAACGGTGATGCCGTTGTCGGTGGCTTGAAGACCAAAGAAGGCGGTGTCGAGTTTTTTCTGTGCCAGCAAGATTTCCAGTTCGCGCAGCAGAAACAGGCTGTGAGTGGCGATGAATACCTGGATGCCGCTGTTGCTCAGTTCAACGATGGTCTTGGCCACTTGTTTGATCAGGTGAGGATTAAGGTTGGCCTCGGGCTCATCCCAGAATAAGTAGCCTTGATCCAACAAAGCGCCGGTGCTGATCAGGCGTGCGAGCATGCCCAGTTTGCGCAAGCCTTCTGCAACCAATGGCATTTCCATCAAGCCGTTGGCGTTGCGCAGGTAAAAGCGCCCGCTTTTATCGAGTTCGATGCTGCCTTGCATAGCGTCTTCGAGTGGAGCCAGTAGCTCACGAATACGCTGTAATTTTGGCCCTTTACGCATCAGCCCGCCGAGCAGGCGGCAGGTGTCGCGCCATGTCTCTTCAAATTCCAGGTAGTGGTTTTCATACACGGCCAAGAAGTTTGGATAGATGGTAAGCAGTTCGCGTGTAGGCAAATAGGCTGGGGCTGTTTTCAGCCATTGCTCGGGCAACTGCTCGATGCCAACTTCGGTTTTGCTGTTGGTTGCAAAGCCAAATGCCAAGTCGTAAGCCGAGTCAGTAAAGGTGAGTTTGATATCGCAGCGCCCGCGGCCAGGTCTGCGCCTAACCAATCGACCCAGGGTCTCAGGGCGAAAAACGCCTATTAATTTATCAGCGAGACTTTTCTGCAGGATGGTTTTTGTCGGTTGGGAAGATGCCAAGTGGGGCTTACTGCCTTCTTCCCAGCATGTCGCGAGGCCCGAGTAAGCCAGCTTCAGCAGATGCGTTTTGCCTGCACCGTTTTCACCAACAATCACGTTGAGTTGTTTGCCGAAGCGTAGGTTCGCTTCTTCAAATACCGTGAATTCTTTGATGTCTAGCTGCTTAAGCATAATTTCCCCGAGATAAAAACCCGCGCTACATCGTGATGTTGCTTAGATACAGGCCGTACCGACAACATAACCGCCGCCAACCAAGACTTAAACCCCAGAAACAAAAAAGGCCCACCTTGCGGTGAGCCTTTTTCGGTATTGCGTATGGTGCCGGCACCAAGAGTCGAACTCGGGACCTACTGATTACAAGTCCAAGGCTGGGGGCACTATACATTGGGAAAACCCTTAAAAACCATAGATTTGGAAGATATTTAGGAAATATTACCGGCATATTTGTGGCCGGTGTGGACGTGATGTGGACGTTCTCTGTGCAAGGTTTTAGCATTCCTTCGCACAAGCTTGCACAGTGTGAAAAGGGCGCTCCTTCCTTGAACCCACCGGCCTGCATGATCTGCGGTACTGTTCGCACCCGCTTGCGGATTGCACAAAAAAAACACGCGAACTCCGTCGGCGGGAGGGGGATAAGTGCTTTTTCGGCAAGTTTTTTTCCCCGGCGATTTTTTTTCACGATTGGCCCCATTTGGTCAAATCCATCTCAGTGAACCCGTGTGCCTAGCTGATCTACCATTTCCGAGGGGCAAAAAAAAACCGCCTTATTAGGGGCAGTTTTTCCGCAAGCTCAGTTAGTGGCTTGCTTTTCTCACCGGGTGCTTCAATGTTTTGTGAGCTTATGCCCGATAGCTGCTGCCTGCAAACCGAAGCGGATCAACAGTAAACAGGTGGGCTTGCAGGTTAGGCTCGATAAAAGTAACCAAGCCCTTCCAGGGCACCACCTGATCCATTTCGATCAAGAAGCGCTCTCGGCGGGTCTTCTTACGTTTGCCGGCATATTCGGCGTCGGCGAAGGACATCTGTTTCATCGGGGCTCAACCGTTCAGTTTGTGCGAGGTGGGTATTTCACCAAATCTTGAAGTCTTTTTCAGAGTTCCCCTAACACAGCACTGACTGTAAGTCCTACAAAGTAAAAGGGGTGCACACATGCCCCCTTTTTAAAACTATCGGCAAAAGCAGCGTGACTACTGCTTAAGCGTCGCAGATACACTTTCCGATCTAAACCTTACTGCATTAAGACGCTCAGCCAAGCCATTTGTTTTTTGCATAAAATATTTCTCAATATACTTATAGGTGATGCCGCAGATAACAATCAAAACTGGCGTTACCAATAGTATAGTCAACCAATGCTGAATAGGCGTGAATTTGCTTGCAGTAGAGAATCCAATTACAAACTTGAAAACTATAAACAAAATAATACCATGGAGCAAATATATGCTATACGCCATTTCACCCATTGCTCTAGAAATCTTATTTGAGAGCAACCCAAAGATTGTATTTCCACCTGCAATCAAGCAAAAAACCACCACCAGCATCCAAGTTGGTTTTGTCTTGGTATATAGATAAGGATACCTAACAACTATATACACTACCAAAACCAAGATAAGCCAAGATGCGAGCTTGCCACGTGCGAACGCCGAGAACCTGTCCATCCGAACCAAAACAGACGCTAGCATTCCACCTAAAAATAACCAGTAATACTGTTCTTGCAAGTAATACTCTCCAAAAGCAGTAACCGCAAGAACACTTAAAATTATCAAGATTTTTGATACCTTGCTACCAACAAAAAAGGCTAGCAATGGAAGTGAAACATAAAAAAACCATTCATAAGGCAATGACCATGAGACACCAGCATTTACTATAATTGTCCTGACTAAACCATTTATATCAGGCGAACCAAATATAGTGAACCCAAGCCATTTAGCGACATTGGCGACTGTATCCCACAAAGGTTCAGAAGCATGGTCGCGAGTCACGATATAAATCACAGACAAAAATAGCGCCATTGAAAACAAATACATTGGCACGAGTCTTAGCACCCTCGAGGCGTAAAGACGTACCCAATCAATTCGCTGATGCCTTGAATCAAGTATTTTTGAAAAAAATAAAAACCCTGTAATCATAAAGAAAAGAGCGACTCCTCCTTGACCAAAGTGAACAAAGAGCCGAGACTCCGGAACCGACCATACTTCAGTCCTCAGATATTGATACCAAATAAATGAGTGGTGTAAAAATACAATTACTGCCAAGTACCCTCTTAGTCCATCAATTGCAATGAATCGGCCTATCTCAGCTGGAGGCACTAAGCTTTTGGAGATAAGACGAGTTGAAGCGAGCGCGACCAGGACAACGGCCAACGCCGCCAATGGGCTGATTATTTCCACCGACGTTCTAACCTATTAAGTAGAAAAGGGGCTAAATGATATCTATTTAATAGCTATCATGGCAGCTTTGTATTACACATTCCTTATGAGGGATTAATTATCATAAGGTAATCGGTTGCAGTTTCTCGCCCAAACGGCGGGCTGTATCGGCTTTTTCCGTGAACCCTACGGCATCTGCTGGACTGGGCGCGGGTTCTGGCAAGTGCGAATGCGCAGCCATCTGGATGTTCATCTGCTGCACCAGGTCGAGCAAATCACACACCACCTGAAACAGATTCACACTCTCCGACCCGATCCAGTTTTTCGGGGCAACCAGCCGCTGACTAACCCCCGCCACGCTCTTGCG
This sequence comes from Pseudomonas sp. FSL R10-0399, assembly GCF_009600165.1. Classification (NCBI taxonomy): domain Bacteria; kingdom Pseudomonadati; phylum Pseudomonadota; class Gammaproteobacteria; order Pseudomonadales; family Pseudomonadaceae; genus Pseudomonas; species Pseudomonas sp. FSL R10-0399. The sequence continues at coordinate 51,384 of NZ_WIWK01000013.1, read as the reverse complement.
CAGCCCTTCAATCCGTTCCTGCATGTCGCCGCCCACGGTGGCGTTGTGCTTCTGCCCCACGACCAGGTTCAAGTCCCGCCCGGTCGCTTGGTGCAGATCATCCACAGCCGCCAGACTCGCAGACCCGCCCGACAGCAGCTTGAGCGCGCCCAGGGCTTCTATTTTCTTGATCCCGCCCACGGACTCAGTTGAGTGGTCATCCACTGTCCTGGTGTGGTTCTGGAAGGCCTCAGTGTTATCCAGCGCCTCCACCTCGCGCTCGATCGCCTTGTCCTTAATCTTGCCATCGGTTTGGCGCAGCCAGTTGCCATCGGCATCGATCCGTTGCTGGCACGCTTCGCTGTGTTGCCAGACTTGATCCCCTTTCGGGACTTTGGGCATGCTCAGGCCGTGCGGGAGGATGCTTTGGATGTAGGGCTTGTGTGGCAGGCCGTAGGCGAAGCACACGACGACTTGGGTGCCTTCTTCAGGAAAGGCATAAATCCCCATTTCTTCGCCGCCTGTGGGCAACGGCAGCGGCACTCCGGCCAGCATGGGCAGGTCTGGATCCGGCTCGCCATCGGGCAACAGCACTTGAATATCCACGGCGTAGCGCGGGCGGAAGTCGTCGCAGATTCCGGCGCCGCTGGGGGCATCGGCCACGGCCACAACCCGGGCAAAGCGCGGCAGGTGGTAACCGCCTGAGAGTTCGGGGAATTGTCGTTTTACGCTACGGCGGATTGCGTCGTCCATCGGATGGCCATTTGGTTGTCGACGAGGGCCACACTGGTGATGCGCTCGCCTTGGTTGATTGTTGCACCTGGTCTTAACCCAGGAAGGGCCGCGATCAGTGCGCTTTGATTGCCCCGGTAGCCGTCGAACAGCTCGGCAGGCAGTTGTAGCGGCGCTCGCACGCCAAAGAAGCTGTCGGCCCAACTGCCCACAAACACTTCGCCGTCGCCTTGCTGCTGCCAGATGAAGTCGGGGATGTTGAACACGTGGGCCATGCTGTCCAGCGCTTGATAACCCGCCGCGAGGCTGTAGAAAAACGGGGCTTTTACACTGGCGTACGCTTGTGCCGGCACACGAAAGCGCAGGCCGGTGTGTTGGCTGATTTCGGTCAGTACGGCGCGCAGATCCACGTGACGCAGGTTCAGCGGCAGCGGTTTGGCCAGAATGGCGGCCATCTCGCGGCAGAACAGCACCTGCTGCACGCTGTTGGCGGCGGTGCAGCGCTCGACGTAGCCAATGAAGTGGCGTTGCAGCGTGCTCTCGTTGTAGCCGATGTCGAGTGTGACAAGCCCCCTCACGGGGGCAGCGGCTTGAATGGTGAACGTGGCCCGGCCCGGGCTTTTCAAGTCCAGCCGCACCTCGTCTTTGACCAGGGCAACAGGCTCGCCGTTGATGCTGAGGATCTTGTGCAGTTTCATGTGCCACTCACCCCGCCCAACCAGCCATCGACCTTTTTCAACGTGGCTTCAAAGCCTGTCAGTGGTTGCTCGCCTTCGGCCGAATCGGCGCCGGTATTGCCGCCACCTCCCACCGTAGCGCCCGGGCCGGATTGCGCCTTGACCCCATTGGCCGCGCGCCGCCCTTCGACTTTCTGCGGGTTGGAGACTTTTTCGCTGAGGGTGAACTGAATCCGCCAGGCACTGAGGGTGTCGTCTTCCCGGGCGCTGACGCCTTCGGAAAATTCCACCTGACGGATGCCGAATGCGCTCGCGGTGTCATTCACGACCCGATAGGTTTTGAGTTGGCCACCGCCTTCGGTGGCCTCGGCCATGCGCATCAGGTCACGCAGTTGCACCTGGTCAACGTAGGGAATCATCATCGAAGCGGTCAGGGTCTTGGGTTTAAAACCCTTGTGCGCGGTTTCGGTGTTGCTGGTCTGGCCCGACATGTCAGCGGCTTCAATGCGCATATTCGCGGTGATCTTCAGGTTTTTGCCGCGTACCTGTTCGCCATCGAGTAGCAGCGTCATAGGCCCACCAGTTCGCGCACAAAGCTCAAGCCCTGTTCCGACCCCACCAGCAACACACCGGCACACAGCACCCACTCATGCCCCGGGGCTTCTACCTTCAACAGATCCCGGCGCAAGTCGCTGGCTGTGCCCGGGCCGATCATCCGCGCGCGCAGGCTGCTGTCGGCATGGCCACCGGCGAGCAAGGCTTTAAGGTCGTTCAGTTGTTGGTCGCGTCCTTGCTGCTGCGCCACCTTGCGTTTGGCCAATGCCACCAGATCGCTCATCGGTGAGCTGTCAGCCGCGTAGCTCTCCAACACCGCCAGTTGGCCGGACATGGATTGTTTGGCGGCCTTGAGCAACGTGCAGCGCTCCAGCGGCAAACCCTGCCAGCGCGGCAATGTCCCGGCGCTGGGCAATTCCCACTTTTCGGTTTCCAGTTTCGACAGGTGCCGCGCCCGGCGTTCGGCGCGCACCAGATCAGGCATCGGCAGCAACGCATTGAACCGGGACAAGCTTTCGGCCAACTGATCGAGACGAGTCGCCAGAAACATCAAGCACAACGCGTACTGCGGCCCATCCGGGCGGCTGGCATCACTGACATCCACCAGTTTGTTGGCCAACTGCTGCACCAGGTTCGGCGCTGACAGAAAGCGCTGGTAGCCCGTGCCTTGGCCCACGCCACTTTGAAACGGCGTCACTACCAGACAGGCCGGGGCTTCCCCCATCTGTTGGCTCAGCGCCGATCGGCCCGCCTCGATCGCGCCTTGGGCCGCAGCACCCACCGGCCCCGGGTTGGTACTGGTCATGCCATCCAGCCCACTCAAGCGCAGCGCGGTGCTGACCAACTCGCCGCTGGCCAGATCCTTGGCCGTGCTCAGTTGACCCATCCATTGGGTGGCTTGCTCGGGCCAGCGCAGGGTTACGGGTGCCCACGTCATGCTGTTGCCGCCTTGACCTGACCGTTTTCAAGCCAGTCCGGTTCGACAGGTCGCTTGCTTGAATCCGGGAAGTTCGAGGCTTCTGTCCAGTCGCGCAGGGCCAGACGAAAACCCTGCAACTCGCGGTACTGATCAGCGGACAGTGAGGTGGGACGCTCTGCCTCCAGTTCGTCACGATGGCGAACCACCAGCGCGTCCGTGGTCAGCAGTACACTGTCACGCCATTGGCGTTCACGCGAAATCAACACCTCTTGGCTCAAGGGGGCCCGGGCTTTGCTGACAGGAAAGCCTTTGGCGTCGGGTTGAATGATTTCCCCCGCCGATTGCGCTTCAAGCAGTGAGGCATAGCGCTCCTTGCTGATCACCACCAATTCGGACACGGCGGGCAACGAACATGAAGGATTAGGTACTTCGATCATGGGCGCGTAAGCCGTTGGATCAATCACCTCAATCATCGGCGCCTTGTTTTTAGGGCCAGTCCATTGCGGGTCTGCTATCCGTTGAACAGGTGCAATCCAGTCAGGATCGCTGACGATAATCGTGCGCGGGCCATGTACCTCATCCAGATAAAACCCACCACTTTGAGGATGGTAATAAGTCGTCATCTTCAATACCCCGTCGCTTCAATAATCACGGTCAGCGCACCACTTTGTGTGATGTTGCCCCACTCATCCACGCGCAAGCTGCACCCGGCTCGGCCCTCGTTAAAGTAAGCAGCCGACACGCAGGTTGGGGATGCAGCGGTCTGGCGGAAGGTCAAAGAAACCGAATCACACCCCCAAGGGAATGCAATTGGCCACGCCACGGAGCCAACCCATGAGCCTTGCAGATCTCCGATCGCCACACTCACCCGTTGCCGGATTTGCCCGGTATCACCACATCGCCACCAGCCTGGCACCCCTTGTACCGTGGTATTTCGGGGTAACTGCGCGCTGGATACCAACGGCACCAATTCGCCAGTCGAGCTCTGCCTCATATAGGGCAAGTCCGGGTTGTTACTGACCAGACCGGCATCATCAATCCAGTCTCGGTTGATCTTGTTGGCCAAGCGCTGATCGGTCTGAGCAATGGTGTAGGCATCGGTGATGCCGTGCTGAGCAAGGGTTGGCGGCAAATCCGTTAATTCACCAAACGCATGCTTGTGGCTGGCCAACGCCATGATGATTACGGCGTTGGTTTTGGCATCGCGAAAGTAAGGCGCGCTCGGGTTCCCGTTCGCAAGCCCAGCGTCCAGAATCCCGTCACTGGCTACTCTTTGGGCCAACAGCGCATCGGTTCGCACCATGGTGTAAGCATCCGTGATGCCGAATCCGCCCAGCGTTGTAGGTTTTCCGCCAAGGTCTGCGAAGGTGTGCCCATGGTCTGCACGTGCCAGTTTGATAAGGCCATTGCTCACCTCTGAGCGCATATAGGGATAGCGCTCATCACCCGAAACAAGACCGACATAGCTAATGCCGTCGCGAAACACCCGCAAATTCAGCAACTCGTCAGTCTTTGTTTTGGTGTAGGCATCGGTGATGCCGTAGCCGCCAAGGGTGGTCGGTTTATCGCCCAGATCCGAATACTTGTGGCCATGATCGCCACGGGCCAGGTGCAACAGTTCGCCGCTTGCCTCGACCCGTACATACGGATAACGCGTGTCACCCGCGACCAACCCCACTGCCGTGATGAAGTCGCGGTCAGGTTTGCCATTGATATTCTTTTGCAGCTGTTCGCCCAGGGCTGACAGGGCTTTGGTAAAGACATTGCGCACCACATTCACAGCTTTGGTGGTCGCCAGAATCAAGCTGCTGTTGCTGTTGTCGTCGTCACTGATGGCATTGGGGATCTGGTCTAGACCGACATCCCCTTTCGTGGTCGCCCGTGCCCGCAAGCCTGAATAGTCACCCGTACGTGCCGCAAAGTGCTTCACCAGCTCAGTATTGATCGGCTCAACAGCGCGCAGATCCTGAGTGACACTTGAACTCACCAGATCCGCCAACGGCACCAGGTAATGCCGCGCACCGCTGCTGTCGCTGTAATCCGCCTTGTCAGCGCCGAACACCACCGTAAACGTGCTCACCACATCACTCAGTTCGCGTTGCAGCACCACATCCAGCCAGACTTTATTCGGTACCGAGGGCACCGCCACCGGCTTGGCGGCAGGTAAATGCAGGCGAACACCTTCGACATAGGCCAGCCCCGGCTTGAGTTGATAACCCGCCCCGACCTTTTCCAGTTGCAGGCCCGTACCGAAGAAGCACGCACGCCCGAACATATCGCGATTGCTCAAACGCTCACGCTCATCGATGCCGTTCAGGCGCACCGTAAAATCGTGCTGCCAGGTACTGGCGTCAATGGTGATGCCGGTCAGCGCTTGGGCACCGTCAAACACCACCAGAAAGTTGCGGGTCACGTTGTTGCCCAATTGCAGCGGCGGAATGTTGCGGCGCTTTTGCTGCACCGGCACGTACGCCACGGCCAGCAACACATTCTCCGCCGTTTCAAGGCCGATCCAGTTCCAGTCGAAGTCCCCGATATCGCTGCCCATCATCAAGCTGTAAACCACCTGATTGGGGTTCACAAAGCCTTTCTGGGTCACGTCGTAGGTGGCCACAATCTGACCCGCCGGTGGCTTGGGCGCGGCACGGTTAACCGCGCTATTGGGATCCAGCCCGGGCACGTTGGCCAACACAAAGCGGCTGACGATCAGGGATTGTTGTGCGCCGACTTTCTGCGCGATCAGGCTTTCGCCTGCAAGGGTAATGCTGGCACCCACGGGAGGCTCCTACAGGCTGGCAACCAGCGTTTGCTGGTCGTCGTTAAAGTCCACCGCGACGATGCGCAGCGATACAGGGGTAATGGTCACGAAGTCATAACGGCGGCAGGTGCGCCCGTACTGCTGGATCAGCACCCGCATCAGTTCCGGGTTTTGCGACAGTTGCGAGTCAGAGAGGCGCAGCAGCACCACGTCCCAGTCCCGATCGGGCAAGCGCTCGTCGATCTCGACGTAACCCACGCCCAAGCGTTGCAGGATGCGTTTGAGGCCCGCCGTGCTGCCCGCGTCCACGGCATTGATAAAGGCGAACTTGACCCGAAGCCGGTACAGGCTTTCGGGTTCGTCCTTGAAGCGGCTAATGTCGCGCTGCCAGGCCAGCAGATCGAGCACGGTCAGGTGGCAGGTCTCGGCGTCCATTTGCAGCAATGGCCACTGCAACCAACCCTCCACGGTGTCCCACCAGGACTGGCCTGCGGCCTTGAGTTTGGTCAGCTGTGGACCATCGAGCCAGAACGGCAAATTGAGCTTGATCACGAGATGGCCACCTCCAGACTGCTGATCCGGGGGATGCTCAATTGCGAGACAATGTCGGCGTTATCAAAGTGCAGCGACTCGATACCGGGAAACTGTTGGTGCAGTTCTTCACCCAGTCGGCTGAATGAAAAACGTGACTGCGGGTAGGTCAGGGTCGGCTGAAAATCGGTGGTCGTGCTTTCACGGAAGGCGGCGCGGATAAACAACGTCACGTCGGCGCGCAAACTGTCGCGCCGCTCACTGCCGATCAGCGCCCGGGGCCACAAGGTCAGGCGCAGGGCGTGCTGGGTTTCAGGCATAACCATCACCACCAGGTCATCGCCGTGACCATGGTTGCCCTGGTCACGGATATGCGCGTTGATTTGCTCCAGATAAGTGTCGGCCGGCACGTCGGCATCGAACAGCACATAAGCATTGGCACTGCCCGGGCCACGCGGCGCGCCGTGCAAGAAATACACGCCGTCCGGACGCACGCCCGGGAACGCTGAAATCATCGCCCGATACACCGCGTCGGTGTGCCACTGGTTGACCGCCGAGAACTGATTGCGCACGCGCAAACGCAACTGATCGTCGGGTTCCGGATCCGCCCCGGGAGCCATCAACCAGCCGTCGGCATTCACCACCTGGGCAATCCCGGCCAGCGGCACCGGCAGGATCGCGTAGTAACCCGGTGCCAGGTTGTACCCACTGCCCTCTTCCAGTGCTTCCACCGGTATTTCCAGCTGCAGCAGGCCGTCGGCAAAGGTGGCCGGGGTGGTAGTGACCATCTGATAGATATGGCCGTTGATCGCCGCCGACTGCACCACGATGCCTGCAGGCAACTCCAGCGTGCCACCGGCGGCAATGCGGGTGAACAGGATCACGCCACGGGCTTTGGTCGCGCCCTTGCGCTCGACGTTGACCGCCCAGGCCAACGAGTCCAGCCACGCTTTGCCTGCGGTTTTCACAAAGAAATTGGGCAGCACGGTGTCACTGATAAAACTGATCAGCCACAGCACCGGCTGGGTCACCAGTGCCGTAATCAACCGCCAGAACGGCGAATAAGCACTGGTGTTGCTCAGCTTGCTGCCTTGCGCCGCCACCTCACGTTCCCATGCCTTGCGCAGCCCGGCCTCGGTGGTCGGGATCCCGGCGTCAGTCAGGGCCTGCTTAAAATCTACCTCGCTCACACATACACCTCGATCGCGCCGAATTTCAGGGTTTTAGCGGTGACCAGGTACTTCCCGCTGTCATAGGTTTGGATCAGGGCCGTACCGGGTACCAGGCGCACGTCGGCCTCCACCAGCAGCTCCAGTTGTTGAATGCAGTCGCGCTGACGCAGGCGGCTGCGTTCGGCCACCAACGTCACCAGCAAGCCGCTTTCGCGGATCATGTGCGCAATGTCCTGGGCAATACTGGCGCGGTCATCAATGAGCAACGGCTGACGCGACGGATCCAGCGACAGGTCGTTGTCCACAATCAGCAGATCGATGTAGTCACTCATCCGCCCACCGCCATGCTCATCATGTTTTCAAGCTCCAGCGGGTTCATGGGTTTGGTGTTGGTGATGTTCAGGTTCTCCACATGGGTGCCCTTGTTCTGGGTCTGGTTGTTGTTCTGGATGCTGCTCAACAGCCCGCCCTTGGGCACGGCGTTGGGCCGCGACGGCGACAGGCTGCCCAGTGAACTGTTGAGGCGTTCCTGACTTTGTTCAGACTTGGCCTGCGGCGGTGCCGCCATCACCAGCGCCGGGGCTTGGCGTGGCGGTTGCAGAACCTCAATTTGGGGGATCTTGGGTGCCGAGATGCTGGGCACGTCTATTTGCGGCATCTTGGGTGTCGGAATCTGTATCGCTGGCAGTGAGGGCGGAACCCGCGTTGGCGCAGCTGGAATGGCACGAGGGCCGGGTAACGCCGGTTGACTGGCGGCCATGACCAGCGGCGCCGGTTGCTGCACCCGGTTCAAGGGGGTCTGCATCTGCTTCAACATGCTGGGGGCGGCTGGAGGCTGTTGCGCCATCACCAACGGCGGCGCGGGCTGTGCCTGCATCTTCTGCATGGCCAAGTCCGGCACTTTCGGCGCCGCTGGCAGCTCGCCAAACGCGGCATCGATCTGCACGCCCGGGATCTTGTTCAGCATCTCGATCAGGCCATTAATGGCGTTCTTGAAAATGTTGATAATCCCGTCCCACGCGGCCTTGGCCATGCCCGACCAGCCATCCATGGAACTGAACCAGTCACTCAAGCCCTGGAGCTGGTCACTGACCCACTGGAACGCCTCGCTGTTGAGGAGCGCGCTGGTCCACTCATCCCAGTAGTAAACAGCCGCCGCCACCGCCGCGATCAGCGCAACCACGCCGACCACGATCCACACGATCGGGTTGGCCAGCAGTGCCGCGTTGACCAGCCAGATCGCCCCTTGCCACAGCAGCATGGCGCCGCGTACCAGGCCCATCCACGCAACCATGGCCATCATGCTCAACACGAAAGTGGTGGCTATGACCCCGTGCATCAGGAACATGGCAATGCTGCGAAAGCCCGTCCAGGTGAGGATCTTCCAGACCGTCACCAAGCCCAGCCACACCATCTTGCTGATACCCACCACCAACGTCAGTGCCGACATCACTGCCGTAATACCAAGGACGGTCAGCGCGGTAATGCTCACCACGCGGGTGATGTTGGGGAACAGTTGCGACCAGCGCGTCAGGGTCTGGGCCACGCCGGTCAGCTTGGCCATCAACGGTGCAAGGATCGGCAGCAATGCCTGACCAAAAGCAATGCGCAACGCCTGCACAGCGGCGCCGAACTGCTGCCACGGATCGACCATGGCCCGGGCCATCTTGTCCGCGCTTTCCAAGCCGCGCACATTGCCCAACTGCTCCATGCCGTTGCGCAAACGCCCGGTGTCCTTGGCCAGCGCACCAATCACCCGTGCCCCTTCACCGCCAAACGCCTCGGTCAATTTCGTACCCGCAGCGGCGGTGGTCAGGTCGCCCAACTTGCCCTGCAGCTTGTCCAGGATGTCGAGCATCGGCAGCAACTTGCCGTTCTGGTCGGTGAACTTCATCCCCAGTTTTTCCGAGCCAGCGCCGATGTTTTCAAACAGCGCCTTGTACATGCCCCCGGCGTCGCCGCCTTCCATGGTGCTGCTCAGCGTACCGATCACCGCGAACTGCTCGGCCAGGTCGACACCCGCCGTGGTCGCGATCGCGCCGACTTCCTTGAACGCATCCTTGAGCTGGGCGCCGTCGGTGCGGAACAACTGCACCGCCAACGCGGTTTGCCCGCCCATCTTCTCGACCCACTGGCTTTTACCCATGGCGTCGGCCTGATCTTTGAACAAGTTGTACATCGTGCCGACGTAAGCGCCCATGGTGTCGGCGTCGGTCTTGGTGGCCTTGGCCAACAGGTTGCTGGTGTTGGTAAAGGTGGCCAGCTGGCTGCCACTCAGGCCCTTGATCGCGCCTTCAATGCTGTACGCCGAGGCCACAAAATCACGGGCGTTTTCACCGTAGGCCACCGAAAATTCCAGCGACTTGCGGTTCAGCGCATCCAGCGCGTCTTCGGCCACGCCCAGCGAACGGACTTCGCCCAGGGCGCGGTTCATTTCCAGCGCCGGTTCCAGTGACTGACTGATCGCAACGCCCGCACCCACCATGCCCGCAAGCCCAAGGCCCATGGTCTTGATGTTGTTTTGCCCCTGCTCGGCCAAGTCCGAAAAGCTGGTCTTGACCCGGCCCAAGGGCGCGGTGATCTTGTCGGTCAGGCTCAAGATAAAAGCCAACCGGGCGCTGCGATCTGCCATCTGAATTTATCCGTTCAATGCGTAGGCAATGCCATTGGCCACGGCGATTTCCATCCTTCGCCAGTGCTCATCCTCCAGCCACTTGGCCGTCCCCATCACCTCGGCAGTGGGTTCGGCACCGGGCAGCCAGCGGTTGGCCAAGGCCACCAACTGGCCCAAGCCGTTTTCGCTTAGTCGTTCGGCGTGCTCGAGGGCTTTTTTACGGCGATCTCAACGTCCGGGCTGTATTCCTCCAGCAACGTGCCGGCCAGTTGCATGACCAACACCGGGTTGGCCAGCAGCGGTTTCAAGGTGGCGCGCTGTTCCTGTTTAACCGTGCTAACCAGCAGGTTGTTGGCCGGGGCCACCTTGTTGGTTTGGGTCAAGGCATTGAAGTACTTGGTCACGTCCTGCGGGGTCAGGTCGAAAGTGAATTCGGCTTCGCCTACTTCCAGGGTGATTTCGCGACGTTCAGACATAGGTGTTTTCCGTTCAGGTTTAAAAGTGGGTGATTGGGGTTAGCGCAGGCAGATCCGGCGCACGTGGTCTTGCAGCCCCAGGATCATTTCTTTACTCAGGGCGAGCTGATCGCGGAGGGCGAAATAATCCGGTCGAGCGTCTGTTGCGAGTTCGGCGGTGCCTGCATCAGCCACGCGGCCGGTGCGGGCTTGTTCGGGGTCGGCGACACGGCACACGGCGTTGACACGCAGCCGCTGACGGCCAGTGCCAACAGCACGCTGCAACTCGCTGTTTTCAAAAAGTGCATGGTTCAATGCCTCTGTTCGGGTGCGGTCAATGTCGTCACGGTCAGCCAGCATTTCGCCGCTGATCCGGGCCGCTTCGCGCAGGCCGGTGACTTCGGTTTGAGCGGTGGCCAACGCCTGTCGGGCGTCGTTGCGCTCATCCATGAGGCGGTCAAACAGCAAACACATCGCCGCGCCCGCCAACAGCCAGAGCAAGGTCGAACTGATGCCGTTCACAGGCTCGCCTCGCACAGCTTCACTTCCGCCAAACGGCGCGCATGCAAGCCCGGGACAAACACCTTGCGGCCCTGGGTGTCAGTCACATAGGCCCACACGGGTGTTTTGCCGTCCGCCGCCCAAGCCAAGGCTTCACAGCCCTCGGCCATGCGCCCGGCGTTGATCAAGCCCACCGCTCGACTGGCGCAGGTGCTGGGCATACCGACGTTATGGCCATGGCTGCTCAGCGCATCGAAAGTGTCCTGGGCAACCCGCTGGTTGGTCAGGCAGTCGGCAAGGGCGAGCTGGCCCTTTTCAATCACCAGTTGCTCAACCTCGGCGCATCGGGCCGCTGACCAGTAATCACCCACCACAACGGGGTAAGGGCTGGTATGGCGGGTAATCCCCTTGCACACCGTGGGCAGGCCACGGGCCAACTTGTCGGCATACACCAGGTGCTGACCCTCACCTTCCCACTTGCCCAGAAAGGCAATCAAAGCAGCGCTGGTCAAGGCAATCGCGCCGGTGGCGATCTTGTGGCGCAGGGTCATAACTTATCCTTCCAGTCACGCAGCATCTGGCGGTACTTGGGGGCCAGCAGTACGATTTGCAGCACCATATAAAGGGCGGTCAGCATGTAGGCCACCGCCGACCAGTCGACAGCGCCGGTCGCGCCGGTTGCTGCCACACCGATGGCCGGTGACGCCTTTACAATGGCCATCGCGGTGTCCTGAGCGGCCTGATTAGTGCTCATCGGCGGCCCTCTTTCTCAAACAGTGACTGGCATGGCACACAACGCAGCATCCCGCCCAGCGCCTGTCGAGCGGCGGGAATCGCGTTGTCACAGTCCAGACACTCAGTGCGGCTTGGCCCGGTCGGGCGCGCAGTGGCCAGCTGGGCGGCAATCGCCTGATCGCGCTGACGTTGCTCCAGCGCCTGGGCGCGATCGAACGGGCAGACCATCAGCTCAGCCCCTCAGTCTCAGCAGCGGCCAGATACGGCACGCCGTTGATGCGGATAAAGTCCGGGCTGGTGACGTCAAACGGCACCTTGTGTTTGGATTTCTCCCCGCCTTTGGGGTCGATGCTCAACAGGCTGGACACCTTCAACTTGCAGCCAAAGGCCTCAATGCGCAGCTCTTCATCGCCGGTCTTGGCGAAGAACACCGTGTCGAAGGGTTCCAACTGACGAAAGCTGCCCGCCGTGCGGGCCGCATCCATCAACAGGCCGAAGTTGTAGCTGTCCAGCTCAAACTCACCGCTGGCCGACACATCGCCATCCACGTGGCCATTGGGCACGCCACGGGTCTGCGCCACAGCGCTGTTGTCGGTGACATCGAGGGTGCAGCTCTCCACGTGAACCAGCAGGTCGCCTAGGTTCACGTCAAAATTCTTGCCGCCAATACGTGACATAAAGGGTTACTCCGTGGCGTCGTTGGAAAGATCCAGGGCGATGTTGGCCGTGATGTCTTTCGGGCAGTTGTGGGGTTTGAGCTTGATGTAGGCCTCAACGGCGGTTTTGCTCTTCCAGACCAGCACGATGTCGCCGTCTTTCGGGGTCTCGATTTCGCCCGGGAACACCTGACCGGCAAACGTCACGGACTTGGCCATGGCACGCAGCGGCGCCATCAGCGAATTGATGTTCACCGCCATGCTGTTGGGCGTGCTGTTCAGGCGGCGATCACCCACGCGGCGGATCAACAACGGGCGCACCTGACGTGCCGCCTTGTCAGCCAGACGCAAATGCTCGATCACCTGAAAGTCACTCGCCGGGGTGTCCAGCAGATTGCCGTCACCCCAGTACACGCCGGGATAATCCGGGTACGTCTGCGAGACCGAGAACCGCGCCTTGTCAAGCTCGGCGCGGATCGCGGACGGAAGCGGCACGCCTTCGGCATCCACCGGCACCGGCCCAAGGCCCAGCACCGCACCGCTGGCCACCCGCATCGGGGTATCCGCAATGCTCACCGCCGCATTGGCCAAACGACCGGCCAACACGCCCAAATCGTTACCGTGCAACTGCGGTACCACCAACACACGGGGCGCGGCCACGTCCGCTGTAATGGCTTTCTGTTCGGTCAAATACTGCGACCACGGCTGCAATGCGCTAATGCCCGCACTGCACGCCATCACAAACGAGCGACGGCCATACACGTTGTTCAACGCCACCGCGGCATCGTTCATTTGCGACAGCTCGACACCATCCATCACCGGCGTGGTGATCACCACTGCCTCGACTGAAAAGCCCTGTTGCTGGGCCTTCTCCAGCGCAGTCGTCCACTCACCGTCAGCACTGACAGGCGCTGCCAGACAGGCCCAGCGGTCGCCACCATTCAAGCGTGCAGCGGTGATCTGGGTTTTCAAATCACTGGCCGGAATGCCCAGCTCGTTGTCCAGGTCACTGTCGGTATTAAGGGCCAACAACTTGCCCACGTTCTTGGTCGAGGGGCCAATAAAGAGGAAATAACGCTCGATCGCGGTCACTTCCCCCTGACCCAAATTAAGGTTGTTAACGCTGACTTTGCCGAGTGCCATGTGGTGCCTCGTTAGCGGGGTGAATTAAGGATTTGTTCAAACACCTGGTTAACCAGGTCACGGGTTTCATTGCCGCTGCTGACGCCGAGGAACTGACGTTTGGGCAGGGTGATGTCCCAGCTTTGCGCGCCCGAGGACTCGGCTCTTTCATCATTCAAAATGCGGATCAACAGACCGGCCTTGGCGTAATTCACGTGTTCCTGAATCCATGCCACCGAAGGTCGGGTTAAGGTTTTTTTGCCCTTCTGACGGGTACGAAAGCCCAAACGGCGCAAGCGCTTGGCCTGCTTGTCCGTGCAGGCGATACCGGGCGGGACTGTGTTCCAGCGGCGCATCTGCGCGGCGGTACGGCGCTCGCTGACCCCGTTGTGCTGCTGCGAAGCGACCCAACGGGTCAGGGCATTTTTCCAGCCCAGTTCGGCCTCATTCGGACTGACACGGGTGACTTGCAGCAGCTTGGCCAACCCGGCTTCCATCTTCTTCTTGCCCTTGGACGACCCTTTGCGCTCAGCGAACGGCGAACCGTCCAGGTTCTTCTGCTCACGCACCCGCTTGCGGCTCATCGAGCGCACGCGCTTAGTCACGTTATTCAACAGACGGCGGCGCAACTGCGGCGGCAGATCCAGCAATGCCAGCTGCGCGTCCACGTTGAGCAAACCCCGAATATCGAGGTCGAGCGGACTAGCGGCCATGACTGCCCACCTCGCCTTCTTCCGCGATCCACAGATCAAACGGGATAAATGACCAGGTCTGACCGAACGCCTCGATTTCGCCGTCCGGGTCTTCGGCCAGGTACTGCGGCTCGACGAACTCCACGGTGATTTCCACATCGGCCAGATCGCTGTCCAGCATGTCGATAGCGAAGGTCGGCTGCGGTAGCTCATGACGACTGCGGCCCTTGTCATGGGTTTCCAGCCAACTGCCCAGCAGCGCCATTAACCGCCCGGGGTGATCCGCGAAACGCTCCAGCACAATCGTCGCGCTGTAACGCATATCGGCCATGTGCATGCCGCCCACGTCGGGCTTCCAGATCATGTCCAGACTGACCTGATTGGCCCAGCTATCGAGCTGCTCGGGCATGACCAGATTGCGTTCAATCAAGTACGTGGTCAGGGCGACGAGCTTATTCACAGCAACACCGCCGTAATCCGCCCACGGCCTTGCAGCGAGCGCACAGCCTGCTGACTGAAAGACAAAAAGGTTTCGGCGCGCTCCGGGGCTTCCTTGCCGGTGTTTTCAGCGCTGTCACGGCGGGTCACAGTGGCGAACTGGGTCAACAGACTGGCTTTGGCGCGGGAGTACACGGCGCGCTTGTACGTTTCTACGTGAAAAGTGCGCTCGGGCAGCACCCTAGGGTCAGCAGATTTCACACAGATCACGCCTGCGGACTGCCATCGGGATTTACAACGGGCCAAGTCCGCGTTGACCTCGAACATAGCCGTGGTCAAATCAACGACCAGCATGTCGCCCAGGTACTCACCCGGCAGGCGATAGCCTTTCTGGAACTCGCTCACCGACAAGTCGGGCCAAAAGCCGTCATTGTCGATCTGCTGTTCCACCAACGTGGTGGGTTTGCCTGAAAAGCTCATTGCTGGGCGCTCAAATAGGGCGGGAGAACTGTTTCAGGGAGGCAGGCCATAAATGGCTAACTCTCATCCACAGTTTCCCGCTGGGGGGGGTAGTCGGTTATTCGGTGGCCGATGCGGCCGCTTCTTTCTGTTCTTTTTCCAGTGCCTTGCGCACACCAGACAGGCGCGTCCCTACGCCGATTTCCGGGTACAACTCCGCCGCACGCTCAAAGTGATAAGCGGCTTTGGCCCACTCTTTGGTGTCGATGGCCAGAATCCCAATCAGCTTGTGGTAACGCGCCGGGATGCGTTCATACAGTGTCCATTCGCCATCGACCCACGGCAGTAGATCCGAGAGGTAAGGCTCCGGGCTGCGACCAGCTTTGTATTCGGCCTCGGCCCACTCGATGAACTCGTCACCCACAAAGGTCGGAATGTCGCGCTTGAATCGCGCAGGCATGACCTGGCACTGGCTCATGGCAAAACGAGCCAGGCCCAGGCCCTCTTCAAACTGTGCTGTGTCGAACAGCCACACCATCACTTGCATCAGCACCGGATTGGCGTGGTTAAGGCCGCTGTCGATGTAACGGGTGACGTAGTCCTGGTATTTGGGCAGCAGCTCATCACGCTTGAGCTTTTGGCGTTCCTCACGGCTGTTGATCGCGCTCACGCGCTCCAGATCAACTGCCAGTGCAGCTTCCATCAGCTTGAGGTGCTTTTGCGCATTGGCCGGGCTGGCCAGCGCTGTGGTTGAGCTGTATGGCGTGGGCTTCGCCTCGACCGTTGGGCCTTGTGCGAGAACACGTCGCTTGTGGGCCAAGGCGAGACTCATTCCGCTGCCTCAGTGGTTTCGTCTACCGCTAGGGTTTCGTTTTTAGCCAGCACATCGATTGCGGCGCGTTTAGGCGTGACGTCTTTAACGGGCGGCAGGATCTCGACGTTTTCAGCAGCGGCGAACTTCTCCAACTGCTCGATCACGTAACCCTCGTTGCGTCCGTTGTAATCCTCTACGCGAGAGCGCTTCGGGTTCTCAAGGACGTGACGGCGCCAACTGCTGTCCTGGAAGTAAATCGACAGGTTGTCCCAACTGGTGACCAGCACGCCTGTAGAGGGAAAGTGAGGGACGACGAAGGAGGGCAAACCGCCGTAGGTCGCGATCACCTGGGCGCCTTCGATGCGCTCTTTCTCCGTGGGGGTGCTGCCTTGCTTGGCATACAGCTTGCCCTTGTCGCTGGCCAACAAGTCGCTGCCAATGATTGCAATCAGGTCGCCCGCATCACGGAACACCGGATCAATCATTTGCTTAACGTCATGCACCAGGGCGTCCAGGTTCTCGTAGTCACCGCCAAAGCCGAGGCGGATTTTGCCGCCGTCTTCGCCTTCCTGAAGCACCTGCGCCGGGATCTGCTCGCGGGCGATTTGCAGCCAACCCTTGTTCACGTCCTGGAGCATTGGGAATGCGCCAATATCGGTTTGCAGGGCGGCGTGGGTGCCGTGAAAACCGATCATGATCCGGTCGAGGGCAATTTGACGTTGCACAGCAGCCGTGTAGCGGTCGGCAAAGTCCGGGAACTTGGCCCAGCTGTCGATTTTCGCAAAGGACAACGCCACGTCGGATTCGGTGTGGAACAGCTCGTAACCGATGTCAGACAGGTCGCTGAAGTCTTTGGCTTCACGGTCGGTGGTTTTGGTGTTGGTACGGCTGGACACCGGGCCACTGACGCCCATCATCACCTTTTGGCCTTTGATTTCAGTCACTGGCACGACGTTGATTCGCTCAAGAAAGTCCGCTTTCTCGGTGATTCGATCGTTTAGTTCCTGGGCCACGCTGGGTTCAACGGCGAACTGACGGGAAACATCATTGACGTTGTACGCTTCGCCCAAATCATCTTGCAGCAGCGCAAATTGATCCTGGCCGTGAGCACTAAGAGACTGGGCCATTTACACCGCTCTCCGCTTGTTGCTGCGGGTGTTTACGCCAGTGGTGCGCGCAACCGGGCGTGTTTGGGCCGTGTTCAAAAGCTTGGTGAACTTTTTGTCCATTTCTTCAAGACGCTTTTCCAGCGCGCTTTGGCCCTTGCGGCGGCGGGACATTTCGCGGTCTTTGTCCGCGTCATCCAGAATCGTCTCGACGGAGTCCTGCACATCATCAATCAGGGTCTGATCGACCTCTTCTGTGACGGCTGGAACCAGTGTTTGGAGACCGGCAGCCACAATCAATAGCTGCTCGATGAGGGCTTGTGCAGCCTTGGCTGTTGCTTCATCCATTGGGATTTTGCTCTCGGTGGGGGTTGGGGTTTCGTCGGGCTTTGACTCAACGCCGAAGTGCTTTAAAAGCCCTTTGAACACGGCGGCCAACTTGGTGAACTCGCCGTTTGGCTCTTCCTCGACCAAATCGCCCAACGCCACAGACGCGGCGTAGTACGAGGCCTTATTGGTCTTGCAGGAAAAGTAGAGTTCTTGGGTGCCCAGGCTAGCTGGTTCATCCGTCACGGCAAGTCCGGTCAAATAGGCTTTGCCACTACCGGCGAAGTTCGGAGTGATTTCGATGCTGGTAAACAGCTTCTGGCCCAAGTCATTGAGGCGCAGCAGTTGA
Organism: Pseudomonas sp. FSL R10-0399; assembly: GCF_009600165.1. Taxonomy (NCBI): domain Bacteria; kingdom Pseudomonadati; phylum Pseudomonadota; class Gammaproteobacteria; order Pseudomonadales; family Pseudomonadaceae; genus Pseudomonas; species Pseudomonas sp. FSL R10-0399. The sequence continues at coordinate 33,793 of NZ_WIWK01000013.1, read as the reverse complement.
TCGTTGGGTTTTAACTGGGCTTCAAGGGCGATTTGGCCCGGCTCCAGATCCTCAGCGTCTTCCAGCAAGCGCACCGAAAACACAGTGCCGTGGGAGCCATGCCAGCGTTCGTGTTCACACCAAATAACAGCGGTGTACCGCGACGACTTGTAGGTCTCGGCGATGTCGCGCAGTTCCTGGGGAAGGATTTCGCGACCGTCAGCGGTGGTGCCGCTGGTGGCGACACGTTTCCAAACTGAAACAAGGGAACGGGGCATGGTGCTAACTGCGCTCAATCGGTGAGTTGAGCCGCCACGATAGGGAGCCAAAGCCGCTCAAACAAACGATTGGTTTCCGATCTTCTCCTATATTCACGATCTAGGAGGAACGCGGAAATTAACACCGCGTTCGACGCGTTTTCGCCGCTTAGACTGCGGCCCATGTTCTATTCAAAAGAAATTAAAGAAGCCGCCAAACGCCTGTTTCTGCGCCGCTGTAAGGCGAAGGAAATTCAAGCGCAACTCAACCTGCCCAACATTCGGATCGTCTATTACTGGATCCGCCAGGGCGGGTGGGAAGACATGCTGTCGGATGAGGAGCCGCTGACCGCAGTTGGCCGTCGTATCACCCTGATCCTCGACAAGCAGACCACGCTGACAAAGGGGGATCTGGACGAACTCGACCGCCTGACCACTGTGCGCGAGCGCCTGTTAAAGCAAAGCGCAAAGCCGGTACCGGCCCCGACCGGAGAGCAACCGGCAGACGCTGGCCAGCCCCGGGAAGGTCGACGCCGCGATCGGGGCGAGCGCGCAGACAAAAGCGGCAGCAAACGTGAAAAAAAGATTAAGAACGATGTCAGCGGCCTGACCGAAGTGGACTTTCTGGATAAGTTCATCGGCAGCATGTACGGCTACCAAAAAGAGCTGTTCGCCGCCAAACAGAATCCATTGTATTGCCGCATCCGCAACATCCTCAAAAGCCGCCAAGTAGGCCTGACCTACTACTTCGCGGGTGAAGCGTTTATGGACGCCGTGCTCACCGGCGACAACCAGATATTTCTTTCGGCCAGTCGTGCCCAGTCCGAGATTTTCCGTAGCTACATCATCCAATTTGCCCAGCAGTGGTTTGGTCTGGAGCTGACCGGCAACCCGATTCAGTTGAGCAACGGTGCCGAACTGCGTTTTCTGAGCACCAACAGCAGCACCGCCCAGGGCCACCACGGCCATGTGTACGTGGATGAGTATTTTTGGATTCGCGACTTCGAAAAATTGAACACCGTGGCCAGTGCCATGGCCACCCATAAAAAATGGCGTAAGACCTACTTTTCAACGCCCAGCGCGGTAACCCATCAAGCCTATCCGTTCTGGTCTGGTGAAGGGTTTCGCAACAGCAAGCGCGGTAAAAAACTCGCGGCGGACTGGCCGAAAGATACGGCAATCGCCCAGGGCGTACTGTGTCCGGATGGACAGTGGCGCAAGATCATTACTATTGACGACGCCATCGCCGGTGGCTGCAACTTGTTCGACTTGGCCCAGTTGCAACTGGAGTACGACGAGGACAAGTTTGAGCAACTGTTCCGTTGCAAATTCATCGACAGCACCATGGGCGCTTTCACCCTGGCCGATCTGGAGCGTTGTTATTCCGACCTGGCCCTGTGGACAGATTACGATCCGGACGACGCCAGACCCTACGGCAACAGCCCAGTGTGGCTGGGCTATGATCCAAGCCGCACCCGCGACGATGCCACCTGTGTGGTGATCGCCCCACCGCTAGAGCCCGGCGCCAAGTTCCGCATTCTGGAAAAACACAGTTGGCGAGGGCATTCGTTCACGTATCAAGCGGCTCAAATCAAAAAGCTCACTGAACGCTTCAACGTCCAGCACATCGGTATCGATACCACCGGCATTGGATACGGGGTGTTTGACCTGGTGCGCGACTTCTATCCGCGTGCGACCTCAATCCACTACAGCCTTGAAACCAAAAACAGTTTGGTACTCAAAGCCCAGGACACGATCCAAGGCAGCCGCATCGAATGGGATGCAGGCTGGACGGACATCGCTCAGGCGTTCTTGACCATCAAGCGCGGCACCACCACCAGCGGGCAAGTCACCTACAGCGCATCACGCACAGACGCCACCGGCCACGCCGACGTGGCTTGGGCGGTCATGCACGCCCTACAAAACGAACCCCTCAACACCAACAAGCAGCGACGCAGTCGCTACGCACTCAGCGGATCGAACAGCAATGGCCCGGCAAAAAAAGCAGCAGCAACCCAAAGCACAACAAGGGCGCACGCGAGCGTTTTCGTTCGGGGCACCGGAACAGGTACTCACCGAGAACATCGGGCAATACCTCGGCATATTCGCCAGCCAGGACGGGCGCCTGTACACGCCGCCAGTGTCGCGCCAAGGTCTGGCCAAGCTGCTACGCGCCAACGCACATCACGGCGCCATTCCCGGATTCAAGCGCAACCTGCTGCTGCGTGAATTCATCCCGTCAGACGGCGTCAGCGTCCACACCATGCGCTGTGCAGGCCTGGACTTCATGGTGTTTGGCGAAGCCTATCTGCTCAAGCAATACAACATGTTCGGGGAAGTTCTGGAGCTGGAGCATCTGCCCACGATCAACATGCGGGTAAAAGTTGAAGGCGGGTACGTGATGCTGTTGCCGGACGGCAAAGAGGATGAGTTTGACCAGGACGAAATAGTCCATATCAAAGACTACGACGTAGAACAGAATATCTACGGGGTGCCTGACTATCTGGGCGGTCTGCAAGCCTTGCTGCTGAACGAAGCCGCGACCTTGTTTCGTCGTCGCTACTACAGCAACGGCGCCCACGCGGGCTACATCTTCTATACCAACGACCCCAACTTGACCGAAGAAGACGAAGAAGAACTGCGCGCCCAAATCACCGCGAGCAAGGGTGTGGGTAACTTTCGCTCGATGTTCGTCAACATTCCGGGCGGCTCCAAAGAGGCGATTCAAATCATCCCCGTGGGCGACTTCCAAGCCAAAGACGAACTGGAAAAGGTCAAGAACATCACCCGCAATGACGTGATCGCCGCTTGGCGAATGAACCCGGCACTGGCGGGCATCATCCCGGAAAACAGCGGCGGCTTCGGTGATATTGAAAAGATCGATCGTGTCTATACCAGTAACGAGATACGGCCCATTTGCCAGCTGTTTAGCCAGGTCAATGATGTGTTGAGGGAGGATCGGTGGATTGGGTGGAGGGAAGAGCCGAACGCAGAGGTAACTACATGATGCAGTGGTGTTACCGAAGAGACGCCACGATATTTTGTGTAAAATAGTTCCTTACTAAGAACTTTATGGCGGAGGTAGTTATGCGGGTGGAGTGCAAAGAGTGTGGGAGCAAAGGACGTATTACATCCCGTGAGAATGTCTCGGCCCTTTTTGCTGACCTCTATTGCCAGTGTGGCTCGGCCCATTGTGGCCACACTTGGGTTTCTCAGCTAACTTTTTCACACACACTCAATCCCTCAGCGCAATCGGTCGACAAATTACTTTTCGACCGTTTGCGCAGAATGCCAGCAGAGCAGCAACAAGAACTTTTCGATCAGCTCGGTGTACCAGCTCGGTAGTTCTTTAATTTATTCTCAATGCTGCTTAACGCCTTAATACTTTCACTACCAAATTCGAGTAGCCCAATTCTAGCTCGTGCGGATAATGGATCTTCTGCGGTTGCGGCCGTTATTAGAAATACAAATTTATTTCCGAGAGTTTCAATATCTTCAATCACTTCAGTAAGTTTAGACTCTACGTTGTTCACTTAAAACTCCATGTTGTACTCTCTTGATGTGGAGAAGTTTAGGTGTTGATATTTTACGGAGTCAAGCCTTTTGTTGCTGGTGTTTTGGTTGTGGGAATGCAAGCATTAAAACTTTGATTTGATATATACATTGGTATTAGTGTAGTTGGCCTTAATGTGTATAAATGATTATAAATTTGTTTTTTAAGTAAACAAAAAAGACGCCGAAGCGTCTTTATTATCCAGGTTTTCAATCGTCTATCTTTATTGCTTCGTACTCACTTGTTGCTCTAATGATTCGATACGCTTCAATAACTGAGCGATGATTTTGTCTTGCTCAATATGAAGCTTATCTAAGATTACAGAGCGCTGGATGCGTACTATTATTTCCCCGTTCATGCTGCGTTGGTTGGTGCGAGCGATATTTGCGATTTCGGGACGTAGTCCTTCTGGTAAACGGAGAACGAATTTATCTTGTTCGCGAGAATCACGCATTGGCCACCTCCGCTAATTCAACATCGTCAAAGCCTGGTGCTTCGACGTCGGCGGCGATAACACGAATTCCACACCAGCCGTATGGGTCATTTTCAATACTTCCGCCCCAGCCTTCTTCATCGTGTAAGTCTTTCGTCCATATTGGGCCGGGGCATCCAAAGTGACTTCGTATTCCATTGTCGATACTGAAAGTTGAACCACCTTCACTGAGCATCATATTTATGATGGTCTGACCAAAATATCGAATCACTGCTCTTACAGGGTCACCGTTTTCAGTAAGCAGGCGGTCTTTTGAACCTGACCAGAATTTGTTAAGCATGGTGGCAACTTCTGGTGTCAGTCGTGTGTGGTTAACCTCCAGTGTCACTTCGTAATCTTTCCAAACTTATTTCACGATGTAGCGTTTGATCGTTGTTTGATCCGCAATAATGTTGTTCATTAGTTCGCTCCAACGACAATGCTCTTAGCCAACAGCTGCGCAACTACAGCAGCATCACGTTCTGATAAGTCGCCCAAGGTTTGAGCCATCTCGGCAAGGCTTTCGAGACGCTGACGGGCGTCCGGGGTTTTGTGAACGATATAGCCAATCAGCGCAGCGCCGATCATGGCCGTGGCCAGCAGTGGGCGAGGGTGCTTAAAGATCCGGCTGTTTGGTTTCGGTGCTGTGGTAGCCTTACTGTCGCTGCTGCTTAGGTGCTGTGCTTGCATGGTGTTGCTCCTCTTGCGGTGGTTGGTGTCGAGGAGCTGTCACTCCTCGGCACCGTTTCTTAGGCCTGCTGCAATAGCGTGGCTGTGAATATCGGCTGCATCTCGCAGCGCACTTCAAACAACCCAAGATCACTTCCCTCGACATCAGCCAGGTGTATGGCCGTTATGAGGGTTGGGCTGTCTTCCGGGTGATCCTTCCAATGCATTGCGGCAGCCAGTTCAGCCAACTGTTCGGCTGTGCTGTTTTCAACGAGTTGAACTGGCATATGTAAGCTGCCGGGTAGGGTGTTCGCGCAGTAGCGGATTCTCATCGTGCGGACTCTCCAGGTGCTTCTAAGAAAAAGAAAAATGCGTGTCCCCATACGTTCGGTGGAACAACCGGAACAAGCGCGGTTCAACAGGCTGTAGCCCTTGACCCCTGTGGGTTTGGCTGGCCCAGCACCTTGAAATACTGAGGCGGAACATCCCGGAACAAGATTTCTGGCTAAAACCCTGCAGCCCTTGAGCGGTAAGGGCTTGCGAGTTGTTCCGCCTGAATGGCTTGCCGGAACAACTTCGGAACAGCTGTTGAAAGAATGTTCCGGTGTGTTCCTCTGTGTTCCGGGAGTGGCTGCTATGTGATGCGGCTTATCTATCTGTTTTTTATAGCTTTTTTTTAAGTTATAGATAGTGTTCCGGTTGTTCCGGTAAGGCAGTGGCCACACACGCATTTCAGCAAAAAGCCCTATACCTGTGCCTATACGAGATTCCTTCTCACAAACTTTCATCACTCCTTACCGGCCTTGCGGAAGATCCAGCAATTGAGCGGTCGCTTCTCAATGACCGATCGAACTTTGCGTATCTCGACGAAGGTGTGGGAGCTGCTTTGCGGCAATGCTCGATGCAGCTGTGTCGCGTGAATCACTTCCTGGCCAGCCAATCGACAGGCGTTGTGGAAGTGCTCGATGTTGATGGCGATCATTGTTCTGTCGGGGCTGTGATTCAGGGTTTCCCGTGTTTCATCGCGCGAGCCTTCACCATCGGTGTAGGTGACCACCTTTTCATTCAGGTAGTGATAGATCTGCCAGAACCTGGCAGCCGTGGGGTTCTCACTGCTCACGCGCTGCTGACGCTCGATAGCGCGGCTTTCAACATGCTTGAATAGCTTCTCCATAAGTTGGTCAGACCAGCCCAGGAAAAGCATTTGGGTGGCTTTGGCTGCAGCCATGACCTGGGCATGGCAATGCACTATTCGCTGATGCTGAATGACGGTGTTTGCTTGTAGCCGCTGTTCGTAATGATCGAAGGCTTCAAAGTAACGTGCCAGCCACTGCTTTTCTTGGCCCAAGCATCGACGCAAGTAGCCAGACAGATCCTCTACCGATAGTGCGTAGAGGCGATCGGAAACTACTTTGCGTGCAGGTGTGTGCCCTGCACGTGTGGCGTGCATATGGACGATCCGCGTCAGAATGGCTTCGGATCCATCGACACTGGCGTTCTGAGAGATAAGCAGCGCTGCCAGGAAAATCAGACTGTCAGTGTCATTGCTCGATGACTTCACGCCCACAGTACGAAGTGTGGCGTTATGGTCATAAAGAGATTTCCAGTTCTCCCAGTTGTACTGGCTGACTGTGGTGCGGCCTTGAGCATCGACAATCTGGCTATCGGACTCAATCAGCACCACCGGCAGGTTGCTCACCTGAGATAACGCCCGGGTCAAACCAATAGCACTGGCACCAGTTGAGTTGGGTTTCATCCCTTCGTAATTTGGGCGACCAACCAGCCGCCACAAGAAACGCAGCAAGCTGGACTTACCCGCACCGGCATCGCCTGTCAGTTCAAAAAACAACCACGAATGCTGCTTCGATCTGATTTGCTGAGTGAACAAGGACGCCGTCCACCACGCCAGTGATGCCAACCCATTCATATCGTTGACTTCAAGAAAGTCAGCAAACCAGTCCGGTTCGTCATCTTTCCCGCGTATGAGTGCCAGGCTGCTCAGCGATGTTTTCAGTCCGCTTTTACCAACCTCCAGATACCCATGACTGTTGGCCATGTACTCGCGACCATTGTTAAACCCAAAAGTCTGATAGCAATAGGTCTTGCTGGATGCGTCATAGCCTACAAAGGGCAGGGCGCGCACAGTTAGGGCGTTCTCCAGCCATTTGCTGCGCAGCATGGATAGCACCTTCTCCCCACCTTCGAAATTTCCACCTGGGGTGCGCTCCAGGAGTGATTTGGAAAAACTGCGAGGGTCACCAATCGAATTGGGAGCCAGAGGTTCTTTGCAATTTTGAGCTGGGTTCGGGAAGTTGAATTGGAAGAAAAACTGTTGGTCACCGCTCAACGCATCCCGCTGGATGTATTCGAAGTGAGGAATGCAGTTAGCCACCTGTTTGATGTCGCAATACTTGTCGAAAATCTCTTCCCGGGATTTCGGAGTGGTTCCCTCGTCTGAATCTTTGTTCAGCTCTCGGTTGAGCTCATCGCTGTTCACCTTGGCTGTGAATAGACGCTCCCCAAATTCCAGCAAAAAGAAGCTCAGAGGCTTTTTCAGGTGCAGCAAGAACGCTTTTTTCGACGGGTTTGGAGCAACGAACAAGCGGCCTTGATAGCTGGCCTCTGTCATAAATACGTCGTCCAGCTGGCCATCGCGGTACACGTCGTCCCAGTCGCGGTTTTTGCCAGCAAGCGCAACCCACGCGATTTCATCCATCGCTTGCAACTGGCGGCGATACTTGGGGATAACCAGGTGCCCGGCCTTGTCGTCGTCCAGGGCAATGATCCAGCGGACTTTTAAGCCTTTGTGAGCCTCGACCACATCCCATGGAAAGTTGTTGGCCGAGATTGAGGCGATCACCTTGTAACCGGCGAGGTGCAAAGCGATCGCGTGAAAGATCCCCTCTACGATGTAGACGCTATCGCCCTTGTCGATGGTCATGCCTTTGGGCATCCAGCCATCGGACTTGTAGCTCATTTTGTATTTGATACCGGCCTTGTCGCCGCCGTTGGCCACCACCATGGTCGCGTCGATAATCCGTTCCCAGTAGCCGTTGCACAGAGGGAAGCGAACAGTGTCGGCCCATTGACCATCCGCCATCTGGCGTCGGCCTTGCTCATACCAGCCTTGAATCTTGCCGATGTCAAAGCCGCGGTTGCGCTGCAGGTAAGCATCTGCGGTGGCGTTCGGGTTTGATTCCGATCGCGGGAAACGCTCGCTGAGATTTTCAAACAGGTAGCTGTAGCGCTCGCGGGTTTTTTCCTCGTGTTGGCATTGGTTGAGGCGGTTGCACTTGAGCTGATAAGGCTTGTCGCGGGCGATGTACAGGGTGCGCTCGCCACAGCTTGGGCAGATCCCTTTTTGCAGGTACTTAGGGCTGCGGATGTCTTTGAAGTCCAGCTCATGGTCTTTTTCCAGAGCGTCGATCACTTCCAGACGGTAGATGTCTTCAAATTGCATACCCGGCCCCTTACTCGTTGCCGGCTTTGAGATTCGGCTTGATGCCACGCACACGCTCGGCCTGTTCGGCTGCTTCCATTGCGAGGTGAACCATGTTCACCAGGACTGCGGATTTTGAGCCTGGCTGCTTTGGGCGGATCAAGAAGTGCCCGAGGTCAATCTCATTTCTGATGGCTGAATCGGACTGACCTGAACGTCTGACTAACTCGCTGACAGTCACGTATGGCGTGTCGATGGTTATCTGCATTCTGCTACCCTCTGACGAATATTTGGGATAAAAGTTCCAAGAACGGAACCATATTGGTTCCAAGAGTGGAACTTGTCAAGAGGGTGTGAGCATGGACATAACAGCAAAAATGAAAGCTATTCGCGCAAAGGAAGGGCTCACCCAGACTGAATTTTGCGAACTGGTAGAGATCAGTATCAGCAGTTGGAAAAAGTACGATGCCGCAATAACGGATATGGGATTGGCGCCCTTTCTTAAGGTCGCCAACCATCCGCGTTTTAAGAAGTACGCGTTATGGCTGGTCACTGGTGAAGTCGCGCCCGAGTCCGGTCAGATAAGCCCGGTGTAATCATGTCGATCAAGAAACTTGATGACGGGCGCTATGAGGTTGATTGCCGTCCAGAGGGGCGTGGTGGCCCGCGCATACGAAAGAAATTCCGTACCAAGAATGAGGCTCTGGTCTATCAAAATCGGATCATGGGTGATGGTGCGCGTGGGGAGTTTGAGAAACGACAGAAGCGAGACGAGCGCCGATTAACTGAGTTGGTAGCGCTGTGGTTCAACTCGCACGGTTGTACATTGAAACGTGGCGAGGAACGACAGCGAGCGCTTAACGCAATGGTGGAACGTATGGGCAATCCCTGTGCCGCCGACTTTACGACGATGCATTTCACGAAGTACCGCACGGAGCGACTGGCGGGTAAGTTCGCCAGGGAAACAATTGGAAGCGGGCGTAAACAGGGTGGCGAAGCCAAAGCAGTCAGCGCCAATACGCTCAACCATGAACTGGCTTACTTGCGGGCTGTGTTTAACGAGCTAGAGCGTTTGGGAGAATGGAAGGGCGAAAACCCTTTGGGGAAAATCCGGGGGTTGAAGTTCGACGAAACCGAGATGGCCTACCTAACGCGTGACCAGATCGGGCCGTTGTTAGCTGACCTTGATAGCCGTTCGCCTGCTGCCGGAGTAGTGGCTCGTATTTGCTTGGCCACCGGTGCGCGCTGGTCTGAAGCACAAGGCCTGACAGCTCGCCATGTGCGTGATTGCCTGATTCATTACACCCGCACCAAATCGTCGAAGAATCGTGCTGTACCGATCACAGAAGCGCTACAGAAACAGATCAAGGCGGCTATGCCCTTTGGAGATTGCTACAAAAAGTTTGGGGAGTCGGTCGAGGCGGTAGGGCTGGAGCTACCAGCGGGGCAGTTGACCCACGTACTACGCCACACGTTCGCCAGTCATTACATGATGAACGGCGGAGACATCCTGACTTTGCAACGAGTCCTTGGCCATGCCTCTCTGACAATGACCATGAGATACGCGCATTTCAGTCCTGGCCACCTGGCAGAAGTGGTCAAGCTCAACCCTTTAGCGTAGGGGTGTGGACACTCTGTGGACGTTGCGACGGAATGAAACGAGACAGGGCATATGCCCAGAAACGACAAAGCCCCGCATTGCGGGGCTTTGAATATGGTGCCGGCACCAAGAGTCGAACTCGGGACCTACTGATTACAAGTCAGTTGCTCTACCAACTGAGCTATACCGGCGTTATGGGCGAGGAGTATACGCGGATGGCGTGGCTTGTAAACCCCTGATTACAGACTATTTTCACGATTCTTTTTGCCGCTGGGGTGTGGCGGGGTGGCGTTCGCTGAAGTACTGGCGCAGAAACTCGACGGTGACGCGGATTTTGGCGGAGTTGGCGAGGGGGGCGGTGTAGACGGCCCAGATGTTGGCTTGCTGTCGGTAGTCCTGGAGGATGTGGACCAATTTGCCGCTTTGCAGGCTTTCGCGTACGTCCCAGTGGGAGCGCAGCAGGATGCCTCGGCCATCTATCGCCCATTGGTGGACGACTTCGCCGTGGTTGGCGGACAGGGCGCCGGTGACTTTGACGCTTTCTTCGCCTTCCGGGCCTTGCAGGCGCCACAGGCCGAACGGGTGGTCGCGCTCTTTGATCACCAAGCATTCGTGGCCCGCCAGTTCGGCCAGGGTGCGCGGTTCGCCGTGGCGTTGCAGGTACTCGGGGCTAGCACAGAGCACGCGGGCGTTGTTGGCCAGCAGTTTGGCGATGAGGTTGGGGGCGATGTTGTCGCCAATGCGGATGTCGAGGTCGAAGCCTTCTTCTATCAGGTCTACCAGGCGGTCGAACATGTCGAAGCGAATGTCCAGGGCCGGGTAGCGCTGGGACAGTTCGGAGAGCGCGGGGCCGACGTGGCGGCGGCCCAGGCCGAAGCTGCTGATGATTTGCAACTGGCCGCGCGGTTCTTGATGCAGGGCCGAGACTTCGTCGCTCATCTGTTCGACCGCATCAAATATATGCAGCGCCCAGCGGTAGACGCGCTCGCCGTCATCGGTCACGGCCACGCGCCGGGTGGTGCGGTGCAGCAGGCGCACGCCGATGTTGTGCTCCAGCAACTGGATGCGCTTGCTGACATACGCCGGCGACACGCCCAGTTCGCTGGCGGCGGCGGCAAAGCTGGAGCGGCGGGCCACGATCACGAACACGCGCAGGTCTTCGAGATTGGGCAGATTATTCACGAACCGTGTCTTATCCATCTTCACTTCGCCTGATTATCTTTCTTTTGGCGCTTTATACCATGGGCCCACTGTCCATTTTCAAGAGTGCCCCCCATGAGCAAGACATTCAAAATTGCCGCCATCGCCGGTGACGGTATTGGTAACGAAGTACTGCCAGAAGGCCTGCGCGTTGTGGAGGCGGCGGCTAAAAAGTGGAACCTTGATCTGTCGATCGAGATCATCGAGTGGGCCAGTTGCGACTATTACGAGCGCCACGGGCAGATGATGCCGGACGACTGGTTTGAGACGCTCAAAGGCTTTGACGCGATCTACTTCGGCGCTGTGGGCTGGCCGGACAAGGTGCCGGATCACATCTCGCTGTGGGGTTCGCTGCTCAAGTTCCGCCGCGACTTTGACCAGTACGTCAACATCCGCCCTGTGCGTCTGTTCCCGGGTGTGCCGTGCCCGTTGGCAGGCCGTGAGCCGGGCGATATCGACTTTGTGGTGATCCGTGAAAACACCGAAGGCGAATATTCCTCGGTGGGCGGGCGCATGTTTGAAGGCACCGAAAACGAATTTGTCCTGCAAGAGTCGGTATTCACCCGACGAGGTGTGGACCGCATTCTGAAGTACGCCTTCGAGGTTGCCAAAGAGCGTCCACGCAAGCACGTGACCTCGGCGACCAAGTCCAACGGCATCTCCATCAGCATGCCGTACTGGGACGAGCGCACCGAAGCCATGGCGGCCAACTACCCGCAGGTGACGTGGGACAAACAACACATCGACATTCTGTGTGCACGCTTCGTGCTGCAACCCAACCGTTTTGACGTGGTGGTGGCGTCCAACCTGTTTGGCGACATTCTGTCCGACCTCGGGCCAGCCTGCGCCGGCACCATCGGCATCGCACCGTCGGCCAACCTCAACCCCGAGCGTAATTTCCCGTCGCTGTTCGAGCCGGTTCACGGCTCGGCGCCGGATATCTACGGGCAAAACATTTCCAACCCGATTGCGATGATCTGGTCGGGCGCGCTGATGCTGGAATTTTTGGGCAAAGGCGATGAGCGTTATCAGGCGGCACACGATGGCATTTTGCGCGCCATCGAGGACGTGATTGCCAGTGGTCCGAAAACCCCGGATCTGGGTGGCAAGGCCTCGACTCAAGAAGTCGGTGCAGCTATCGCCGCCGCCCTGGCGTGAGTTGACTAAACGGCGTTGATCAGCGCCGCGAAATAGACGCTTCACAAGCCTGCGAAACCCCCGGAATACGGGGACTTTCGCGGGCTCTTTGGCGTGTTGAAACAGCCGTTTTAGACGTGTGAAATTTCAACAATTCCAGTTGCAAAAGCTTAAATCTCGGGGCATATTGTTAACCGAAAGGTATGAGTTAACCAACAGTTAACGCTCAGGGTTAAACGATATGGAAGGAGTCCCTAACAGCTGTAAACGCTGATCTAGAGCCACGCAGTAAGAGAAAAACTCTCTATCTGGAGACTTAAATGTCCAATAACAATAAAAAAGATGTCTTTTTGATATCAACTAGCCTGATTGCTGTACTGATTACCGTTGTAGGTCTTGCCGTTTATCCGCAACAAGCCGAAGTCACCGCCAATATGCTGTTTGAGCTGTCGTCTCGGACGTTTGGCACTTCGGTGCAAGTGTTTGTGTTCTGCTGCGCCCTGGTGGTGCTGTACATCGCGTTCAGCAAGTACGGCAACGTTCGCCTGGGCAACGGTAAAGCTGAATACCCGACCGTGACGTGGGTGTTCATGTTCATCTGCGCCGGTATGGGCTCGTCGACGCTTTACTGGGGAGTGATGGAGTGGGCGTATTACTACCAGACGCCTGGTCTGAACATTGCCGCAGGCTCGCGTGAAGCGCTGGATTACAGCGTCAGCTACTCGTTCTTCCATTGGGGTATCAGTGCCTGGTCGCTGTATGCCTTGTCGTCGTTGGCGATGGCTTATCACTTCCACGTGCGTAAGAAGAGCGGCCTGAGCCTGTCTTCGATCGTCGAGGCAGTGACCGGCTTCAAAGCGCACGGCCCAGTGGGTCGGCTCGTTGACCTGGTGTTCCTGCTGACCATGTTCGGCGCCTTGACCGTATCGCTGGTGCTCACCGCGTCCACCTTGACCCGTGGCCTGTCGGCACTCACCGGCATGCCGGACACCTTCGTCACGCAGTTGTCAGTTATTGGTGTGGTGGCGGTGGTGTTCTCGCTCAGCTCCTACATCGGTATTGCCAGTGGCATGCAGCGTCTGTCGAAGATGGTGTGCATAGGTGCGCTGGTGTTTGCGGCCGTGGTACTGGTCGTGGGCCCAACGCAGTTCATCATCAACAACACGGCCAACTCCATTGGCCTGATGATGCAGAACTACGTGCACATGAGCCTGTTTACCGACCCGCAAGGTGACGGTGCCTTCACCCGCAACTGGACGGTTTTCTACTGGTTGTGGTGGGTGTCCTACGCGCCGGGTGTCGCGATGTTTGTGACCCGTGTGTCCAAGGGCCGCAAGATGAAAGAAGTGGTCGCGGCGATGTTGATGGGCGGCAGTTTTGGCTGCTGGTTCTTCTTCGGCACGCTCGAAAGCTACAGCATGCATCAGTTCATCACCGGCGCTATCGACGTGCCGCGCATCCTCACGGAGCAGGGCGGTGAAACCGCCGTCGAGATGTTGCTGAACGCCTTGCCGTTCGGTCAGATCTTCCTCGGGGTTTACCTGTTCATCATGGCGGTGTTCTGTGCCTCGCACATGGACGCAGCGGCCTACGCCGTGGCGGCCACCAGCACCCGCAACATGCAGGAAGGCCAGGACCCATCGCCGACGCACCGTCTGTTCTGGTGCATCGCCTTGACCCTGATCCCGCTGGCGATGTTGTTTGCCAAGGTGTCGCTGTCGACCATGAAAACCGCGGTGGTGCTGACGGCGATCCCGTTCCTGGTGATCCTGATGACCAAGATCTACGGCTTCCTTACCTGGATGTTCAAGGACTACGGCGCGATGCCCGCATACTTGATCGAGGAAGAGTCGGTGGAGCGCGAGCAGAACCTGGATTACGTCGCCCCGTTTGAGCAGGTGACGCCAGCACCGGGTGTTGTTCCCAAAGCCAAGGCGGTACCCGCAGCCTTGAGTTAAGTATTGCTGACTGAACCACGCGCAGGCTCCGGCACCACGGTGCCGGGACCTGAGCGATTTTTTTTGCGTGTCGTGTTAACCATGGGTTTCTTGTTATTCATGAGTTACACAAAAACAACCCGAAACAGGGTGTCGAGCACAACCCTCTTAAGCGCTTGAGAGAGAAAAAGAATGAACACAATCGTGAAATTGCCTGCTGACTTCTGCACCAATGCTGACGTAGCACACACCATTCCGGCGTCGTACTACACCAACCAGGACGTGTTCGAGGTCGAAAAAGAGAAGATTTTCGCCAACACCTGGATCTGTGTCGGCCACCGCAGCGAAGTGGCCAACAGCAACGACTACATCACCCGTGAAGTCATCGGCGAAAGCATCATCGTCGTTCGCGGTCGTGACAACGTGCTGCGTGCGTTCTACAACGTATGCCCGCACCGTGGTCACCAATTGCTCAGCGGCAGCGGCAAAGCCAAAAACGTGATCACCTGCCCGTACCACGCCTGGACCTTCAAGCTCGACGGCGAACTGGCTCACGCGCGCAACTGCGACAACGTGGTCAACTTCGATAAAGAAAACTCCAGCCTGGTGTCGCTGCGCGTCGAGGAATACGCAGGTTTCATCTACATCAACATGAACAACGAAGCGGGCACCGTTGAAGAACAACTGCCGGGCCTTCAAGCGCGCCTGCGCGAAGCTTGCCCGGTGGTCGATGACCTGCACCTGGCGGCGCGTTTTGTCAGCGACACCCCGGCCAACTGGAAGTCCATCGTCGACAACTACCTGGAGTGCTACCACTGCGCCCCGGCTCACCCGGGCTTCGCCGATTCGGTGAGCGTGGACGAGTACTGGCACACCCTGCATGGCAACTGGTCGTTGCAGTTTGGCCACGCCAAGTCGTCAGAGAAGTCCTTCAAGTTTGACGAGTCGATCAAAGACCCGTCCTTCAGCGGCTTCTGGGCCTGGCCGTGCACCATGTTCAACGCGCCACCCGGTGGCAACTTCATGACCGTGATCTACGAGTTCCCGGTCAGTGCGGGCGTGACCATGCAGCACTACGACATCTACTTCCTCAACAAAGAGATCACCCCTGAACAGCAATCGCTGATCGAGTGGTACCGCGACGTGTTCCGTCCAGAAGACCTGCGTCTGGTCGAAAGCGTGCAACGCGGCCTGCAATCGCGCGGCTATCGAGGCCAAGGCCGGATCATGGCTGACCGTCAGCGCAGCGGCATGAGCGAACACGGCATCGCGCACTTCCACAACCTGATCGCCGTGGCCCACCTGGACGACTGATCTGCCGGGCGCCGCAGCCACGCTGCGGCGCCCTGGCCCTATTTAGAGGAGTGTCCTGCGTGCAGCTCAAAGACCCCCAATTGTTTCGTCAACAGGCGTTTATTGATGGCGCCTGGGCAGATGCCGACAGCCGTCAAACGGTCGACGTGACCAACCCGGCCCAAGGCCAACTGCTGGGCAATGTGCCGTTGATGGGCGGCGCCGAAGCGATCCGCGCCATCCAGGCCGCCGACGCAGCCTTGCCAGCCTGGCGTGAACGCACGGCCAAAGACCGCGCGCAGATCCTGCGTCGCTGGTTTGAACTGATCCTGCAACACGAAGACGATCTGGCCCGGATCATGACCCTGGAACAGGGCAAACCACTGCACGAAGCGGTGGGTGAAATCCGTTACGCGGCCTCGTTTATCGAGTGGTTTGCCGAGGAAGGCAAACGTGTTTATGGCGACGTGATCCCTTCGCCGTCCGGCGACAAACGCCTGATTGTGGTCAAGCAAGGCATCGGCGTGTGCGCCGCGATCACGCCGTGGAACTTCCCCGCCGCGATGATCACCCGCAAGGTCGCACCTGCGCTGGCGGCCGGGTGCACCATCGTGGTCAAACCGGCCAACGAAACGCCGTTTTCGGCGCTGGCCCTGGCGGAACTGGCGCAGCGTGCAGGCATCCCGGCGGGCGTGTTGAACATCGTCACCGGCGACGCTCCGGCCATTGGCGCGCAACTCACCGGCCACCCGCTGGTGCGCAAATTCAGCTTCACCGGCTCGACCCCTATCGGCCGTTTGCTGATGAGCCAGTGCGCGGAAACCATCAAAAAAGTCTCGCTGGAACTGGGCGGCAACGCGCCGTTTATCGTGTTTGCCGACGCCGACATTGATGCCGCCGTCGAAGGCGCCATCGCGGCCAAATACCGCAACGCGGGCCAGACCTGCGTCTGCGTTAACCGCTTCTACGTGCACGACGCGGTGTATGACCAGTTCGCCAGTAAGTTCGCCGCCAAAGTAGCCGAACTGAAGGTCGGCCATGGCAACGCGGCAGACACCCAGATCGGCCCGCTGATCACCGTTAAAGCGGTGGACAAGGTCCGCGCCCTGATCGACGACGCCGTCAGCAAAGGCGCGACCTTGCTGCTGGGCGGCCAGGTGCATGCGCTGGGTGAACAGTTCTTCGAACCGACCGTGCTGGGTGACATCAAGAAAGGCATGTTGCTGCTGGACGAAGAAATCTTCGGCCCGGTTGCGCCGCTGGTGCGCTTCCACTCCGACGCCGAAGTGCTGGCCCTGGCCAACGACACGCTGTACGGCCTTGCGGCGTACTTCTACAGCCGCGATATCGGCCACGTGTGGCACATCGCCGAGCAACTGGAATACGGCATGGTCGGTATCAACACCGGGCTGATCTCCAACGAAGTGGCGCCGTTTGGCGGGGTCAAGCAATCCGGCCTGGGGCGCGAAGGTTCCAAGTACGGGATCGACGATTACCTGCAACTGAAATACCTGTGCCTGGCGGTCTGAGCCCTCAGCACCGGGTTTTAAATCAGGCGGCACGCGCGTGCCGCCCTTTACCGCAGTAGAGGTTTTGCGATGGCCAACTCTTATCAAATGCTTGCCGCCCGTGTGATCGGTGTAGAGCAGGTAACGCCGCTGATCAAACGTTTTACCCTGGTACGCCAGGACGGCCAGCCGCTGCCCGACTTCACCGGCGGTAGCCACATCATCGTGCAGATGAAAGACGCCGACGGCCGTCAGCACAGCAACGCCTATTCGTTGATGAGCGACCCGCGCCAGACCGCCAGCTACCAGATTGGTGTGCGTCTTGAAGAGCAATCCAAAGGCGGCTCGGCCTTTATGCACCAACAGGTCGAGGTCGGCACCGAGCTGATGATTTCGACCCCCAACAACCTGTTCGCCATCGACCCGAAGGCGGGCAAACACATCCTCATCGCGGGCGGGATCGGCATTACCCCGTTCCTCTCGCAAGTGCACGAACTGCGTGACGCGGGCGCCGATTACCAACTGCACTACGCCTTCCGCAGCCCGGAACACGGCGCGTTTCACGACGAACTCAGCGCAGGCCCGCATGCCGAGCGCACGCGCACCTACGCCGACAGCCTGGGCCAATCGCTGAATCTGGCCGAGCTGATGGGCAATCTGGACAGCGACGCGCACGTGTATGTGTGCGGCCCTAAACCGCTGATCGATGCGGTGATCGCCACCGGCAAACAACTGGGCCTGGCTGACGAACGCGTGCATTGGGAACAGTTCGCCGCCGCGCCAATCACCGGCGGTGCGTTCACCCTGGTGCTGGCCAAATCCGGTCAGGAACTGCGCGTCGAAGAGGGCATGAGCATCCTCAAGGCCATTGAAAAAGCCAATGTCGACGTCGAATGCCTGTGCCGCGAAGGCGTGTGCGGCACCTGCGAGACGCGCATCCTTGAGGGGCAAGCCGAGCACAACGACCAATACCTGAGCGACGACGAAAAAGCCGCCCAGCAAACCATGATGATTTGCGTGTCGCGGGCCCGTGGCGAACGCCTGGTACTGGACTTATAAGCCTCACTTCCGTGATCGGGTCGAGGGCCGCAGGCGTGTGTGTATAATCGCAGCGCCCTGCGCCTCACGTGATCACGGATATGTCATGACCGAAGATAGCTTTGCCTTTCGTCTGAAGGAGCTGCTCGAACACCACAAAATGACCCTGCAAGCGGTCGGTACGGCCTTGGGTATTTCCCGCACGGCGGTGCACAAGTGGACCCGTGGTGGCGAAATCGACTACAGCAATTTGCGCAAACTGGCGGACCTGCTCAAGGTCAACTGGGTGTGGCTGCGCTATGGCGAACAGGCGGTGCAAGACCTTCAGGGCACCACATCGGTTGAACTGCCGATGACCGATGTGCGGCGCAAGTACATCGCCGACATCATGGAAAGCGAAGCGCGCATGACCCTGGCCCAGGAAAACGCCGGGATCGTGACCTGGGAATGGAACCTCATCACCGACGAGGTGTTCTATTCGGCCAACGTCGAGCGGGTCTACGGCTGGCAGGTCAACCGCAACGAAGACTTCTGGCCGCACGTACTGCCCGAAGACGAAGTGGTGATGAACGAGCTGTACCGCGAATGCTTCGCCAACAACACCCCGTACGAATACGACTTCCGCATCTTCCGCCCGGATGGCGAGATGCGCTGGATCTCATCGCGGGCCATGCCGCTAAACGACAGCGCCGGGCGTCCGGTAAAAATGATCGGCATCAGCATGGACAACACCGCGCGCAAAACTGCCGAGCAATCGCTGCGCAAAAGCGAAGAAGCCTTTCGGGCCTTGTTTGAACTGGCGTGCGGCGCCATGGCTTACGTCGACCTTGATGGCCGCTGGCGGCGGGTTAACGACAGCTTGTGCCAGCTGTTGGGTTACAGCGAACAAGAGCTGCGGGCGCTGACCTTTCAGGCCATCACCCACCCCGATGACCTGCAAATCAACCTTGAGCAGTTGCAGCGCCTGCTGGATGGCGAAATCAGCAACTACGACCTTGAAAAACGCCTGCTGTGCAAAGACGGCCATTACATCTGGGCCCACGTGCGCACCTCATTGCAGCGCAACTCCCAGGACGACAGCCCCGAGCACTTGATCAGCGTGATCGACGACATCACCCAGGAACGCGCCGAACGCCAAGCGCTGCTGGACCGCATTGCTGAGCTTGAAAACAATACATAACCCGTGGGAGCGGGCTTGCTCGCGATTGGACCGACAAGGTTTTACTGATAGACCGAGTCGCCGGCATCGCGAGCAAGCCCGCTCCCACAAGGTGTGGTTTTGGTCATGTGCCGAGCAAATCCCAGCTCAAACAGCGTCCCGCTGTCGTCGCTTTGCACGCGCACTTCGCCGCCATGCAGTTGCATGATCGACCCCACAATCGCCAAGCCTAGCCCGCCTGAATCCCCAGGCTGCGAGCGCGAAGGGTCGACCCGGTAAAAACGATCGAAGACTTTGCCCACATGCTGCGGCTCGATGGCGGGGCCGATGTTGTGCACGCCGATCCAGCAATACTCGGCGTCTTCACGCTGCACCAGCCTGATCACCGAATCGGGCTCGGCATGCCGCACGGCATTGGCCAGCAGGTTACTCAAGGCCCGCTGCAACAGATGCAGGTCTGCGGTCAGCGTCCCGCTGAGCGAATTGCCCAAGCGCACGCCACGGTCTTCAGCCAGCGCGTCAAAGTAATCACACAGCTCGTCGCCCACCGCGCGCAGGTCCACGTTTTGCAGGTGCACAGGCCGTTGCCCGTGCTCGGCGCGGGCCAGGAACATCAGGTTCTCGGCCATGCGGTTCAGGCGTTCGTATTCTTCGATGTTGGACGCCAACACCTCCTGATACTCCGCCGGGCTGCGCGTCTGGTTCAGGGCCAGGCTGTTGCTGCCCAGCAGGTTGTGCAGCGGCGTGCGGATTTCATGGGCCAGATCCGCCGAGAACTGCGACAGCCGCGCAAAGTTGTCCTCAAGGCGCGCGAGCATGGCGTTGAGCGCCAGCACCGGCTCTTTCAATTCTGTGGGTACATGGTCGACCGGCATGCGTTGGTCAAGGCTGCGCGGGTTAATGCCGCGCATGGCCTGGGCCAGTTCGCGCAGCGGTTTCAGGCCACGGCGCAACAGCAGCAAGCCCAGGCCAAACGCGAGCAGGGCGCCCAGCCCGACCGCCATGTACAGACGCAGCCGGTAACTGGCGAGCATCTGCTCACGCTCTTGCAGATGCATGCCCACGGTCACGTTCAAGCGCTCGTCCGCCGGGCCGTCGGCCACGCCGCTCAGCAAGTCGAGGTTGCCCACCGTCTGGATGTCGCTGCGCTGTGGCATGCGCTCCTGAGGGAGGGGCTGCACAGGCGGCAGCGCTTGCTGATGCGGGTTGATCGTGATCACCGGGCGGCCGTCGCTGTGGGTCACCAGCAACAGGCTGTCACGGTTGCCCAGCATGTTTTGATACAGCCGGGGGCGCTCTTGCAGGGCTTCGAGGCTGTCGCTGTCATGCAGCAGGGCGCGCATGCGCTCAAGGCGACCGAGCAGCGCCATGTCATCGCGAAAGCTCAGTTCCGAGGCCAGTGACCGGTACAGGAACACACCGATTACGCTGAGCACCAGCGCGCACGTCAGCGCAATGGCCAAGGCCAGCCGCCAGGCGATGGACCTATTCATCGGGCGCTTCCAGCTGATAGCCGACGCCGCGCACGGTGTGGATAAGTTTTGGCATGTACGGGTCGTCGACCTTGGCGCGCAACCGGCGCACGGCGACCTCGACCATGTTGGTGTCGCTGTCGAAGTTCAGGTTCCACACCTGCGAGGCAATCAAGGTGCGCGACAACACTTCGCCCTGACGGCTGGCCAGCAACTGCAACAGCGCGAACTCCTTGTTGGTCAGGTTGATGCGCTGACCGCCCCGGCTGACGCGGCGGCGCAGTACGTCGATCTCAAGGTCGGCAATGCTGTACGACTCGGCTTCACGCATCGGGCCACGACGCAGCAGTGTGCGCACCCGGGCCAGCAGTTCGGCAAAGGCAAACGGCTTGAGCAGGTAGTCGTCTGCGCCCAGTTCAAGGCCGCGCACGCGGTCTTCGATGGCGTCTTTGGCGGTTAAAAACAGCACCGGCGTGGCGCCGCGCTGGCGAATCAACTGCAGCAGTTGCCAGCCATTAAGCCCCGGTAGCATCACGTCCAGAATGACCAGGTCGTATTCCTGCTGCTCAATCAGGTAGCGCCCGTCCAGCCCGTTCAAGGCCACATCCACGACAAAACCTGACTCCTTAAGGCCCTTGGCCAGGAACTCAGCTGTCTTGGCTTCGTCTTCCACCACTAACAAGCGCATCGCACACCTCGATCAATCGTCTGAACAGGCTAGGCGTGTTCGCCGTTATTGCCTATTACAAACTTGTAATCCAACTGACGGGGTTCTGACGGGGGTCGCTGGTTAAGGTGGCGCCATTCGAACAGGAGCTTGTCGATGAAGCTGAAAAATGTGCTGTTGTGGGCTGCCTTGTGTACCGCTGGCGCCGCCCAGGCCGCGCCGGATTTGCCGCGCCATGCCGACCTCGATCTGGCCACGGCCCAGCAACTGGCTGCTGCTGCGCTCAAACACTGCAACGGGGCGCTGAACGTGCTGGACCGCGGTGGCAACGTGTTGCTGGCGCTGCGCCCCGAGAACGTCGGGCCGCACAACCTGCTGGCCAGCCAGCGTAAGGCCTACACCGCGCTGTCGAGCAAAACGCCGACCCGGCTGTTTGCCGAACGTGCACGCAACAACCCGGAGGCCGCCAACCTCAACTCCATCCCTGAACTGCTGCTGTTAGGCGGTGGCGTGCCGCTGTTTGCCGGCACTGAACTGGTCGGCGCCATGGGCGTGGCCGGGGCGGGTGGCGCCGAGCAGGACGAAGCCTGCGCGGTGAGCGCTGCTCAACAGATCGGTTTGACCACACAACGCAATTAACCCGGAGGATCACACATGAAACGGTTGAAAATCACTTTGGCGGCCTTGGGCCTGAGCGCTGTTTCGAGCGTCGCATGGGCGGCGGGCAACCCGCTGAGCGTGCACGTACTGAACCTGGAGAACGGCTTACCTTCACCGGGCGTTCACGTCACCCTGGAGCAGCAGGTGGGCCAGAACTGGCAGATGCTGAGCCAGGGTGTGACTAACGATCAAGGTCGCATTGGCGAATTGTTCCCGGCCCAGCAGACGCTTAAAGCGGGCGAATACCGCGTGGTGTTCAAAACCGGCGAGTACTTCAAAAAGGCCGGGCGTGACACCTTCTTCCCGGAGATCCCGGTGATCTTCGAAGTGAAAAACGCCGACCAGCATTACCACATTCCACTGCTGCTCAGCCCTTACGGCTTCTCGACGTATCGCGGCTCGTAGGCCACACGCAGTTAGTGTGGGAGCGGGCTTGCTCGCGATGGCATCACCGCGGTTGATCTGAAAAACCGCATTGCCTTCATCGCGAGCAAGCCCGCTCCCACAAGAAATGTGCATAACCCCAAGTTATTCACAGCGCTGCGCAATCACCATCACATTGCGCGGCGTCAGGCTGCTGTCGCAAAACTCGCCCACGTGCACGTCATAGCCGTGCTCTTGCAGGTACAACGCCCGGTCCAGCACCAGCCACAGTTCCAGCGGGCGACGGAACAGGCCGCGTACCAGCTCCAGATTGCGCACGTGCGCCAACCGCTCCCAGCCCGCCGCTTCAAGCGCTGCCCAGTCTTCTGTCCCGGTTGTGGATAAGTTTTTCAACGCCGCGAGGTCTTCGCAGTATTGGGCAAACGGCTTATTCAACCAGGCGCTGGGCAGCGAGGGTGTGGATAAGTATTCATCGCACTGACGCAATTGGCGTTGCAGCCCATCAAACCCCAAACGCCGTGCCATCGACTCATCGCGCTGGCGCCGCACGCGGCTGCCGGCGGTCACGGTTTCGCTCATCGGCAAGCTCAGGTCTTCCAGCGATAACTGCAAAGCCGAGGCCTTGGCGGTTGTGGATAACGCCGTGTAGTGCGGCGCACTGATGCGGTTGTAGCAGCACGGCGAAAGGGCAAGTTGTGCACAGCCCGCCGCGCTGGCCAGTTGCAGCAGGCGCACGTGCAAATCACCACAAGCATGCAGGGCCACGGGGGTCATGCCGGGGTGCAGTTCAAGTGCCGCCATCACGTCCTGTTGCACATGCCGGGCATTGAGCCGATGCCGCTGGCTGAGCGCCAAACCGGCCTCGACCAGCGCTGGGTCGTATTCCAGGCACGTCAGTTGCTGTTCGGCGGTTATCAAGCGGCGGCCCAAATGGCCTTTGCCTGAGCACCAGTCCAGCCAATGCGTGGGGGTCTGCTTAAAGGTCAGGCTTTGCGCAAAGGCTTCGATTTGCTGCCATTTGCGCCCCGGTACATCCACCTGCAAGCGCGGCGCGGCTGGCGCCAGGGCCTGAACGGGTAAACGCTCAAGGCGGCTCAATGCAAGGGCGGTGGCTGCCAGTGTCGGGAACGGGGCGGGGGCGTTGAGTTGATGAGGCAGGTTGTGGCTGGCTTCAGCGTCGTGCAACGAGCGCTGGCGCAACCACCGGGACAATTCAGGATGGTGGGCTTCCCACGGCATATTCAGCTTGGTGAATGGCCGTGGGCGCCACAGCGACTGGTGCTCACGTAAAAACGCGTCCAGCGCCTCAAAGCGGGCGAGCAGTTGCTCGCCCTCAAGGTTAACGGCCTTGGCAGGCATCGACGCGCAACCAGCGCTCCAGCAGTTTGAAGCCCTGGATCAGCACGAACGACATGACCAGGTAGATCACCCCGGCGATCAGGAACATGTCCACCGTCTGGTAGTTGCGGGCGATGATGGTGCGGGTCATGCCGGTCAGTTCCAGCAAGGTCACGGTACTCGCCAGCGAACTGGCCTTGAGCATCAGGATCACCTCGTTGCTGTACGCCGGCAGGCCGATGCGTGCAGCACGCGGCAGCACGATGTGCAGCAGGGTTTTGCCGCGTGACATGCCCAGCGCACGGGCCGCTTCGATTTCACCCGGCGGAATGGCCTGAATAGCGCCCCGCAAAATTTCTGCGATATAAGCGGCCGTGTGCAGGGTCATGGTCAGCACCGCACACCAGAACGGGTCGCGCAGGTAAGGCCACAACACGCTTTCACGCACCGCTTCAAATTGCCCCAGCCCGTAATACACCAGAAACAGCTGGATCAGCAGCGGTGTGCCGCGAAAGAAAAAGATATAGCCGTAAGGCAGCGAGCGCACGTACCACAGCTTGGAGGAGCGGGCGATGCCAAGCGGAATGGCCACGACCAAACCGGCGATGACCGACAGTGCAGTCAGCTCCAGCGTCAGGGTCGCGCCCTGAATCAGCTTGGGCAGCCACTTGATGAAGAGTTCCCACACCAGCATTACGTTCTCCTCACGAAGCCGCGTGCGGCGCGTTTCTCAAGCACGTGCAGGGTGCCCATGGCCAAGATGGTCAGGCCCAGGTACATCACGGCAGCCACCATGTAGAAGGTGAAGGGGTGTTTGGCGAAGGTCACCGCGTTTTGCGCCTGACGCATGATTTCTTCCAGGCCGATGACCGAGACCAGCGCGGTGTCTTTCATCAGGATCATGAACAGGTTGCCCAGGCCGGGCAGGGCGATACGCCACATTTGTGGCAGCACCAGCTTGGTGAAAATGCGCGGTTTGCTCAGGCCCAGAGCCAGGCCCGCTTCGCGATGGCCTTTGGGGATGGCCAGAATGGCGCCACGAAACACTTCGGTCGCGTACGCGCCAAAGCACAGGCCTAACGCGATAACACCGGCCGCAAAGGCGCTGAGGGTGAGGTCGGGCATGCCGATCAGTTCGCCGAGGCCGCGCACTGCGTTCACGCTGCCGAAGTAAATCAGCAACACCCAGAGCAGTTCCGGCACGCCGCGAACCAGCGTTGAATAAGTGCCGCCGAGCCATTTAAGCGGCTTGTACGGCGAAGTTTTGGCCAATGCACCGAGCAGGCCGAGCACCAGGCCCAGACACAGCGCAGTGAGTGCCAGTTTGACGGTCATCAGTGCGCCAGCGGCAAGCGCCGGGCCGAATCCGTATAAATCGATAGTCATGGGTTAGGCAGGCTTTGCTAGGGACCGGCGCTGCGCAAGGCAGCACCGGTCAGGCAGGTCAGTAGATGCTGAACGGGAAGTACTTGTCGTTGATCTTCTTGTAGGTGCCGTCTTCAACGATTTCCTTGAGGGCGAGGTTCAGCTTGGCGCGCAGTTCGTTGTCGCCTTTGCGCAGAGCAATGCCGACCTTGTCGTCTTCGTTGACCGGCTCACCCTTGAACTCATAAGGCTGGCCTGCCTCGCTTTTGAGCCAGTCGTAGTTGGCGTATTTGTCAGCCAGCAATGCATCGACACGGCCCGAGGTCAGGTCAAGGTAGGCGTTTTCCTGGGTGTCATACAAAGAAATCTTCGCATCTGAACCCACTTTTTCATCGAGCCAGGTTGCGGCCTGGGTAGAACGCTGGGTGCCTAGTGCTTTGCCCTTGAGTGAAGCGATGTCGGTTTTGAAATCAACTTTTTTTGGAGCAATGAACTGTTGTTTGTTGGAGTAGTACGGGTCGGTGAAATCGACTGCTTGCTTGCGCTCGTCAGTGATCGACAGTGACGACACGATGAAATCGAACTTTTTGGCATTCAGCGCCGGGATGATGCCGTCCCAATCGGACGTGACGATCTCGCACTCGGCTTTCATCTTCGCGCACAGGGCCATGGCAATATCCGGGTCAAAACCGACCACCTCGCCACTGGCGTTCTTGTTATTGAACGGAGGGTAAGCGCCCTCAATACCGACTTTGTACTTATCAACAGCCAAGGCATTAGCACTGAACACCAAAGTGGCGGCAGCAGCCAGGAGAAGTTTTTTATAGTTCTGCATTCGTATTGCTCCGTTAGCGATTGCTGGACATGAATTGTTTGCAGCGCGCTGAGACCGGGTTATCAAACACCTGGTCAGGCGATCCTTGCTCTTCGATCAGGCCTTGGTGCAAAAACACGACTTCGCTGGACACCTGACGGGCAAAGCCCATTTCGTGGGTGACCATGAGCATAGTGCGACCTTCTTCGGCGAGCGCGCGGATCACACTAAGTACTTCCTGGACCATTTCCGGGTCAAGGGCTGATGTGGGCTCATCGAACAGGATCACTTTAGGTTGCATGGCCAGCGTGCGGGCGATGGCGGCACGTTGCTGCTGGCCACCGGACAGTTCCGACGGGTAGGCATGGCGTTTATCAGCAATCCCCACCTTGGCCAGCAGCGCTTCGGCCACTTCGATGGCTTCGGCCTTGCTCTGGCCCAGCACGCGGCGTGGCGCCTCGATGATGTTGTCGAGGATGGTCATGTGCGGCCACAGGTTAAAGTTTTGAAACACAAAACCCAGTTCACTGCGCATGCGGTTGATTTGTTTGCCATCGGCAGCAACCAGCTCGCCCGATTTGGCTTTTTTGAGTTTGAGCTCTTCACCGGCAACGAGGATCTGGCCCTCGTGCGGGTTTTCCAACAGGTTGATACAGCGCAGCAGAGTGGACTTGCCGGAACCGGAAGAACCCAGGATCGAGATCACGTCGCCGTCGCGTGCGGTCAGCGAGATACCTTTAAGTACCTCAAGCTCGCCGTAGCGTTTATGCAAATTGCGGATTTCAAGCGCGGGCGTGGCCAAAGCCATGTGCGGTCCTCATTGTGTTCGGGTGCGATCCTGCTATTGGGCGGCCTTCCTGGCGAGGGCCAAGCTAGCATAGGGTCGCCAAGGCAACCAGCCGCACCACCAGCCCAAAAGGCACGAGTGTGGTCGTTTGTCGCATCGCGATAGAAGACTGTCGCGCCGACAACAACCAAGCCCCGTATTTTGCCGTTCGGCCAGAGAGGTGTCGCGTAAAAAAGGTCGCGATGTTGCCAGTTTTGGCCCTGTGTTGGAAGCACGAACCTACTAAAGGTCAAAGATGCGCACCGGTTTAGGGCCAGATGGGTAGATTTGCTTTTTTTTGGTGCGCGAGTTTCCCTGTAACTGAGTGTTACGGTAACAAATAGGCAAAAAGCCATTACGCTCAACAGGTTACAAACACATCGCAAATGCCTTACAGGCCGCACAAACCGTGCATCTGTCACATTTTGGCTCATTTATTGCGTAAATAATTCTAAACGCCCCGTTGGTTACTTTTTACGAGAAGGTAATCAAGCGCGGCGCTCGGAATGGCTTTCACTGCAAAGGTAGTCCCAATGAGCAATACACAAACCTCTAACGGCCTGGAGCAAGGGCTCAAGCCACGGCATGTGACCATGCTGTCTATCGCGGGGGTCATCGGTGCCGGCTTGTTCGTCGGCTCCGGACACGCGATTGCCCAGGCGGGCCCTGCCGTGCTGCTGGCCTACGCCGCAGCAGGCACGTTAGTGGTGTTGGTGATGCGCATGCTGGCCGAAATGGCCGTCGCCTCGCCGGACACCGGTTCATTCTCCACCTACGCCGACCGTGCCATCGGGCACTGGGCCGGTTTCACCATCGGCTGGCTGTACTGGTGGTTCTGGGTGTTGGTTATCCCGCTGGAAGCGGTGGCGGCCGGCACCATCCTGCATGCCTGGTTCCCGGGCGTGGAGATCTGGGTGTTTACCCTGGTCATCACCTTGTTGCTGACCATCACCAACCTGTTCAGCGTCAAGAACTACGGCGAGTTCGAGTTCTGGTTTGCGCTGGTCAAAGTGCTGGCGATCGTGGGCTTCATTGGCTTGGGCCTTGCGGCCATCTTCGGCCTGCTGCCTACCAGCGGCGTCAGCGGTGTGTCGCACCTGGTCGACACCATCGGCTTTATGCCTAACGGCATGGGCGCTGTATTGGCCGCCATGCTGACCACCATGTTCTCGTTCATGGGTACCGAAATCGTCACCATCGCGGCGGCGGAATCCAAAGACCCGAGCAAGCAAATCACCAAGGCCACCAACTCGGTGATCTGGCGGATTGGCTTGTTCTACCTGGTGTCGATCTTCATCGTTGTGGCCCTGGTGCCATGGAACGACCCAAGCCTGGCCAGCGTTGGCTCTTATCAGACTGCGCTGGTCAGCATGGGCATCCCGAATGCCAAGCTGATCGTTGATATCGTGGTTCTGATCGCGGTCACCAGCTGCCTGAACTCAGCGCTCTACACCGCTTCGCGCATGCTCTTCTCCCTGAGCAAACGCGGTGACGCACCGGCCGCGGCCAAGCGCACCAACGCCAGCGGCACGCCTTACTGGGCTGTCATGATGTCCACCGGCGCAGCTTTCGTGGCCGTGTTTGCCAACTACGTGGCGCCTGCTGCGGTGTTTGAATTCCTGCTCGCCAGCTCCGGCGCCATCGCGCTGCTGGTGTACCTGGTGATCGCGGTATCGCAACTGCGCATGCGCAAAAAGCGCACCGAAAAGGGCGAGAAAATCGAGTTCAAAATGTGGCTGTTCCCGGGCCTGACCTGGGCGGTGATCGTGTTTATTGTGGCCATTTTGACCATCATGCTGTTTCAGCCAGAGCATCAGGCTGAAATCATGGCCACCGGCCTGTTGAGCATTTTGGTGGTGGCGGCGGGTCTGTTGGTCACACGTCGTCGCAGTGCAGAGAAAGCGGGGGCATCGGTACTTAACTGAGGCCAGGACGGCCCTCAACGTTGAGTCCAGCAAAAGGCCGCCATCGTTCGCGATGGCGGCCTTTTTTGTGGGCGTTACAACCGTGGGCGATCAGCTGATTTTAGGCACCGTAAAGCGGAACTCGCTGCCTTCGCCCGGCGTACTCTCGGCCAGCAACTGGCCACCGTGGGCCTTGATGATGCCCTGTGAGATGTACAGCCCAAGGCCAGTGCCCGAAGCGTTGCCTTCTTTGGCCGTCCAGTAACGGTCGAAGATATGCGGCAGTTGTTCGGCGGGGATGCCTTTGCCGGAGTCACGCACGCTGAACACGATGTCATCGCCGTTGGACATGGCCGCCACCACGATTTTGCCGTCGGCCGGGGTGAACTTGATCGCGTTGCTGATCAGGTTGGACAGCACCTGGAACAAGCGCTCAGGGTCGGCGTGAATCTGCAGGTCGGGCTCGGCGTGAAAGGTCAGCTCTACCTGCTTTTCGCTCGCCAGCGGCATCAGCAGCGACAGGGCCTCTTCAAAAATCTGCGTCACGTCCAGAGACTGCGCCGAGATCGTGTAGCGGCCCGCTTCGATCTTGGAGGTGTCGAGCAAGTCTTCCAGCAAGATGTTCATGCGGCTGCTGGCCTGCTGCATGGTGTCGATGGCCGTGGTGATGCGTCTGGACGCGTGCGAGCCGTCGCTGCTGAAGGTCTTTTGCATCATCCCGCAGAGCATCGAAATGATCGTCATGGGGTTGCGCAAGTCGTGGGACACCACAGCCACCAACTCGTCCCGTGCCCGCACCGCCTGCTGCTCGCGACGCACCTGGCGGGCCAGGTCGTTTTCCAGCGCCGAGCGCCTCAAGTCATTGGCGGCGAACAGGTCACCGTGGCTCCATTTGGTCGAAATGCCGTCCATCTCGACTTTCCACAGCTCGAACGAAGTCCGCGGGCTCAGGCGCAAACCGGTCTCGCTCGACTCCAGATTGAGCGGCTTTCTCGGGTCGCCGCTCCAGGGAATGCTCTCTTTGACCTCGGTGCGAAACCACAGCACGCCATTGTCCACGGGCTTGGGCAGGCTCATGGCCAACAGGCCGCTGGCAATGTCCTTGTACGCCGCCGCAGGTGCGAACAGCGCTGACAAGTTATGGGTGGAGAACACGGGCGCATCGTTTTGCTTGAACCACTGGTACAGCTCACGAATCTGCTCGGGCTTGGGGCATTGGCCATAGCGGTGCAGTACGTTGTCTTCAAGAATGGCCACGCCGCTGGCCTGCGTCAGGTCCATGAGCAAGGCGTGTTCTTGCGCCAGGCCGTCGAAGACGTTTTCCGGACCTTGCACCATTGCGCTGTTGAGGCGCACCAAGGCGTCCATTTTGGCTTCACGCTGGCGGCTGATCTCCAGGGTCTGCAAGGCGCTGATTTGCAGCGACAGCACCTGGCCGATGGTCTGGCAGGCCATGCGCAGCTCGTGCGGCACATGCAGCGGCGTGCGGTGGCCGCAACTGATCAGGCCCCACAAGCGGTCGCCATCCATGAGTGAGATGCTCATGGACGACAACACGCCCATGTTCTTCATGTACTGGCAGTGAATCGGCGACACACTGCGCAACGTCGCCCCGCTGAGGTCCAGCGGCTGCTGCGTGTCGGGGCGCAGCCGGGGCACCAGCTCAACCGGCGTGTAGTCGGCATTCGGGATAATGCGCAACCAGTGCGTGCGGTACAGCTCGCGCGCCTGTTCCGGAATGTCCGAGGCCGGAAAGAACATGCCCTTGAACAGCTCCATCGACGGCGACGAGGCCTCGGCAATCACCTGGCCGTGGCCCTCTTCCTGGAAGCGATAAATCAGCACCCGGTCATACCCGGTCAGTGCCTGGATCTCCTTGACGCAAATGTCGTACAGCGCAGGCAGCGTCTTGGCGGCTTGCAGGCTTTGCAGCACGCGGCTCAGGTTGCGGATCTTGGCCATGGTGCCCACCAGCTCAGCCTGATCGGGCTTAAGTTCAAGCTCCAGAATCAGCAGGCCGTTGTCTCTGTGCAGCAGACCTTCGTAGGCAATGCCTTGCAGAGTCAGCTCCAGGGGCGGCACATCGACCTGCCCGGCGAACTGCGCCGCTTGCTCGACGATGGTCGACGCGTGCGGGCCGGTCAGGGTCGCCAGTGGCTGATCCAACAGCGCAGCCGGTGCCAGGCCGAACAGGTTTTCGACGTTGGCGCTGATCTGCTGGATGTGCAGGTCCGGCTCGGACAGGGTCAGCAACAGGCCGTGGGGCTGAATGGCGCCCGGAAAGCGAATCGGCTCGTCGGCGCAATTGGCCAACAGGGTTTCAAAGGTTTGCGTATCGAGTGGGGTCATAACAACACCTCCTGGCGTTCGAGCCAGCGCTCGAAACAGCTAAAAGTGGAACAGGCAGCGTTGACGGCTTCATCGCATCCTTGGGCGTCCAGCGGAACGCTGCTCAGAAAATCCAGAAAAGACTTCCACTGGCGGCCAGTGGCTTCGCCATACACGTAAAGAAAAGCGCACCCGTTGTGGGCGTCCAGGCCCAGGTGTTCAGCGATTCGTTTACGCAACACATTGCCGCCCAAAGTTGCCCCTTCAAGCACATACAACACCCCGAGTACGCTGCCTTGGCTGTTCATGGCCGGCAGGGTAGGGCACTGTGCCAGGGTGCCAGGGTTGATGTTCAAGGCCTGGAGGTCTTGCTCCAGAGCGGGGGTCTTGAGCCTGGCGTGCAGATCAAAGCCCGGCGGGATCCATGCACTGTGTGAGAGTGCGTCTTCTATCGCCTGATAAAACCCGTAATAGGCTGCCAGTAAACGTGTGTAGAGCCCCGTATCAAGGCTGTCCGAGAAAAACGGCAAGCGCTTCTCCAGGGCGACATGCAGGGTGTGAGTACCAGAACGTAACTCGGCCAAAACCGAAGGCAGTGATGGGGTAAGCGTGTCATGTGGCATGCGGTGTTACGGGGCTCTCTGTGTGCGCTTATGAATAGGCGCTCATGTCTGTTTGAATGCGCCGTGTGTAAAAAGTGCAATTATTTAGCTAGCAGGTTAGCAGTTGGTTTTTTGTAGGAAGCGTCTTAACTGCACACAGGAACGTTTTTTTTGTCGACAGAGAGGTACTCATGCTCGAACTACGCCCCAGTTGCGAATGTTGTGATTTCGACCTGCCGCCAGACTCCGCTCAAGCACGGATTTGCTCGTTCGAATGCACGTTTTGTGCGGCGTGCGTTGAACAGAAACTGGGAGGCATCTGCCCTAACTGTGAAGGCGAGCTGTTGCCGCGCCCGCGCCGTCCCGCGAGCAAACTCGCAAACAACCCGCCGTCGACGGCACGGGTATACAAGCCCGACGGGTGTTTTGCCCGGTGAGGTTTAAGCGCCAGAGGCCTCGATCAGCGCTTGCTCGCGGTCGGTTTCAAAAAGTTCGTTAGCAACACTCTTAAAGTGGGAGCGGGCTTGCTCGCGATGGTCTTCGGAGCGCCTCATCCAGTCGCAAAAGACGCGTCATCGTTAACGATCATCGCGAGCAAGCCCGCTCCCACAGAGGTAGAAATCGCTTAAGTGAACAGTGTTGCGCTAAGTGTGGGCATGCCCAAAAACTCCAGCAGTACCGGGTCGCGCACAAATTCGCGTGGGCTTTTATTCAACGCGTAACAGGGTGCGGTAATGGGTCCAGCTCAATTCGGTACGCACTGCGTTCCAAATTGGAAATCCTTGATAGAAGCCGCGCATGTGACGCAAGTTGCGTTCGTCAAAGCCTTTGCCAAACCCGAGTGTCAGGGCCTTTTGCCGTGCCTGGCGAATCAGTTCACCCAAAGAACCCAGCAAGGGCGCTAAATCGGAGTCGCAAGGGACAGGTAGCGGAGGATTCATTGTTATTGCCGCGCATTGACCTAAAGAGCCAATGAGGATGTCACTGCCAATTCGTATTAGCTGCTGGTTTTTTGTGGGATATCTCTCTGATTTGACGGTGAAAATATTGGATTGGCGACACTCTGTAGGAGCGAGCTTGTCTCGCGATCTTTTGATCTTGGGATTCGCTCGCAGAGGCAAGGCAGGTGTTTACGCGTCAGGGATCAGCGAGTCGACCGTCGCTTTGGCCGCGCGCAGGGCGTGGCACAGCAGGAAGGCTTGATGGGCGTCGATCAGGGCGGTGCCGGTGGCTACGGCGTCCAGTGAGTGAGCGGCGGCAGACAGCAGTTCTGAGGCGCTGTGCAACGCATCGGCAGCGGGGATGTCGGGCGTGACGCTGAATAGCAAATGGTCGGGACCGGTTTCATGGAAAGCGAGGGCGGTGGTGTGGGATTGGGTCATGTATTTCTCCAACTTTTTGAGTAAGAGCTGACACGATCCTTCCTACGGGATTGGGTGGCAGCCATGTGCGGGGTAGGAATTCCGGGAAAGTTGGCACCCGGCCAGACCGAAGTCTGCCCGCACACAGCTGCCATAGAGCGTTATCTCAGGCATAAAAAAACGCCGGAGATACAGTCTTGGGCGCTACGCGCCAACTTTTATCGGGTTCCTACACCCGGCCACGGGATTGACCGCGACGCAGCGGACTCTAACGTTCACACCCGCTATTGGCAATAGGCCCAAAAGCCCCTCACCCCAACCCTCTCCCGGAGGGAGAAGGAGCTTTACCGAGTTGTTTTCAGATTCAGTGCAGTACCGTCAGCGTGCAGAAAGCCTTCAGCATCCCCCAATCAGTTCCTTCTCCCTCCGGGAGAGGGCTAGGGTGAGGGCGCTTTAAAGGAACGCACCCGCCCCGGCATCCCCGCCGCCAATTCCCCTTGTCGCAACCATTGCAACGCAATCGGCCACAACGTGGACTGAAAACGGCTATGAAAAAACGCGAAATGCCCAATGGCCGCCTCGCCGATTTCTTGGGGGTCTATGCGCAAGTGCGTACGCGGGCTGGCGCTGAAATGGCTTAGTAGGCGCTCAGTAGCTGCCACTGTGCCAAAGGGATCGTCGCTAAGGCTGATAGCGAGGGTGTTGGCCGTTACCGATGAAAAGGGCAGGGCAGCCCGTTTGCGTGCGCTGGGCAGCTGCTCGTAGCGCGTGCCCAGGCCGCACCAGTCGCCAACCACGCCTGCCGGGGTGTCTTCGAGCCAGCCCAGGCGT
>NZ_WIWK01000139.1:0-14245 GCF_009600165.1 Pseudomonas sp. FSL R10-0399 | reverse complement strand
GGGCGCGGGCGATACGCGGGTCATCCAGCTTGGCGCCGGGGGCTATCTGCCAGAAACGCTCCTGGCGCGCTTCGGCCAGTTCGCCCTGGCGCAGCAGCACGGGCAGGGCCCAGCTCAGTGTGTCGCCCAAGCTGTGCTGGTAATACTGCGACGTCCACAGGCACAGCTTGAATAGCGAGGCGGGCAGCGGTGGCGTGGTGTCGAGCAGGGCGATGGCCGGCTTGAGCTTGTCGGCCGGGACTTCGCTGTGATCGACCACCTCGACCAGAATGCCGATCATTTCCCGTCGCCCGAACGGCACCCGCAAGCGCATGCCAGGCTGTAATTGACTGCGCAGCACGCCCGCAGGCGCCCGGTAGTCAAACAGGCGGCGCAAAGGGGAAGGCAGGGCAAGGCGCAAAATGGCGTCGGGCACGCGGGGCTCTCAAGTGGTCGGCGTTCAATATGGCCGGGAGCCTAGCAGACAACGCGCCCGGAAGCAGGTTCGGGGTGGCTGAAAAACCGTAGATGAAGATCAAGAAACAGCCGACCCCCGG
Source organism: Pseudomonas sp. FSL R10-0399 (assembly GCF_009600165.1). NCBI lineage: Bacteria > Pseudomonadati > Pseudomonadota > Gammaproteobacteria > Pseudomonadales > Pseudomonadaceae > Pseudomonas > Pseudomonas sp. FSL R10-0399. The sequence continues at coordinate 13,709 of NZ_WIWK01000139.1, read as the reverse complement.
TGCTTGCGTCTGTTTAAAGGTCTGGTATCATTCCCGCCCTAAATTTACGTGCGGTATTCAACAATGGTGTTGAGTGGCGGCACGCTAGCCTGAGGAATACCCCATGAAAGCCGATATCCATCCAGCGTACGAAGTGATCGAAGTAACTTGCAGCTGCGGCAACAAGTTCGAAACTCGTTCTAACCTGTGCAAGCCACTGGGTACTGACGTATGCAACGAGTGCCACCCGTTCTACACCGGTAAGCAAAAAACTCTGGACGTTGGCGGTCGTGTTGATCGCTTCAAGACTCGTTTTGGTGCTTTCGGCGCTAAAAAAGTCGCCGAGTAAGGCACATGACCTTGGCCAGGCTTTTGGGTCTGACCGGGTTAATGAAAAAGGCGTCCCTTGTGGGCGCCTTTTTTGTGCCCGCGATTTGGTATTCCGCCGTTCAGGCACAGGTACTGTGCCCGGCGCCGCGCGCGGTCAGCTACGCGCAGGTGGAACGCGTGGTCGATGGCGACTCGCTGCGGCTTAAAGATGGCCGCAGCGTGCGCCTGATTGGCCTCAATGCCCCGGAAACCGGTAAAAAGGGCCGCCCTGACGAGCCGTTTGCCGATGCCGCACGCAAACGCCTGCAAGCACTGGTCACGCAGAGTGACGGGCGTGTCGGCTTGCTGCCGGGGTTGCAGCCGCTAGATCGCTATGGGCGTACTCTGGCCCATGTTTTCGGCGCCAATGGCAGCAATTTCGAAGCACAGTTGCTAGCCGATGGCCTGGGGTTTCAAGTCGCCCTGGCGCCTAACGTTGAACTGCTCGAGTGCCAGCAGGCCGCCGAGCAGCGTGCCCGTGCGGCCACGCTCGGGTTGTGGCGACAATCGCCGGTGCTGGCCCCGCAGCACATTAACCGTTCGGGCTTTGCGCTGGTCAGTGCCAAGGTCACCCGGGTGCAGCGAAACCGTGGTGGCCTGTGGATTGATCTGCAAGGCGGGGCGGTGGTGCGCATTGCCCCTGAGTACTTGAGCAACTTCGATCAGGCTGTGCTCAATCGCTTGCAGGGCAAGCAAATCGAGGTGCGCGGCTGGGTGCTGGATCGTGCCCAGCGCGGTGGTTTGAAATCAGGGCAGGCGCGCTGGATGCTGTCACTGACCCATCCAGGGATGATAAAAACCATTTCGAATGTAAAGTTGTAGACAATTTTATATTTAAATTGTGGACATTCAGCCCTTCTAGGACGCGGTTCTTGGCCCAAAGTCGTAGGGTAAAGCCCTTGACACTGCTGACTGGTCAGTCTTGTCGGGACTTTACGACACGCGTATGCTCGGCGGTCCGTCGTCCAACAGAAAAAAAGCGGAATGCCTATATGTCTGATTTGAAAACCGCCGCTCTCGAATATCATGCCCAGCCCCGCCCGGGGAAACTGAGCGTCGAGCTCACCAAACCTACTGCGACTGCCCGCGATCTAGCGCTGGCATACAGCCCGGGTGTAGCCGAGCCAGTACGCGAAATCGCCCGCGATCCTGAGCTGGCCTACAAGTACACCGGCAAGGGCAACCTGGTCGCCGTAATTTCTGATGGCACCGCAATTCTGGGCTTGGGCAACCTCGGCCCGTTGGCGTCCAAGCCGGTTATGGAAGGCAAAGGCGTGCTGTTCAAGCGCTTTGCCGGTGTGGATGTGTTCGACATCGAAGTCGACGCCGAAAGCCCGCAAGCGTTCATCGATACCGTTAAGCGTATTTCCATCACCTTCGGCGGCATCAACCTCGAAGACATCAAGGCACCTGAGTGCTTTGAAATTGAGCGCGCTCTGATCGAGCAGTGCGACATTCCGGTTTTCCACGATGACCAGCACGGCACCGCGATCGTGACCGCGGCCGGCATGATCAACGCCCTGGAAATCGCTGGCAAAACCCTGCCAGAAGCCAAGATCGTGTGCCTGGGCGCAGGCGCAGCGGCCATCTCCTGCATGAAGTTGCTGGTGAGCATGGGCGCCAAAATCGAAAACATCTACATGATCGACCGTACCGGCGTGATCCACTCCGGCCGTGACGACCTGAACCAGTACAAAGCGGTGTTCGCTCACGCGACCGAAAAACGCACCCTGGATGACGCCCTGCAAGGCGCTGACGTGTTCGTAGGCCTGTCCGGCCCGAACCTGCTGAGCGCTGAAGGCCTGAAGTCCATGGCGGCCAACCCGATCGTGTTTGCATGCTCCAACCCGGATCCAGAGATCTCTCCGGAACTGGCTCACGCCACCCGCAGCGACGTGATCATGGCCACTGGCCGTTCGGACTACCCGAACCAGGTCAACAACGTACTGGGCTTCCCGTTCATCTTCCGTGGTGCCCTGGACGTTCGCGCCAAGCGCATCAACGAAGAAATGAAAATCGCAGCGGCCAACGCACTGCGTGAACTGGCCAAACTGCCAGTGCCACAAGAAGTGTGCGACGCCTACGGCGGCATCAAACTGGAATTCGGTCGTGAGTACATCATCCCGAAACCAATGGATAAGCGCCTGATCACCCTGATCTCCGATGCCGTGGCTAAAGCCGCTATCGAGACCGGTGTGGCCACCCTGCCGTACCCGAAACACTACCCGCTGAAAAGCGTGGATGACGTCTTCAACGGCTAAGCCCGCGTAGCGTCAAAGCAAAAGCCCCGGCTCGCAAGAGTCGGGGCTTTTTGCGTTAAGGGGGCTGAAAGCGACTGTTTGTCTCTCAAGTATTTCTTGTGTATTTCGAGAATTTTCCTACATCCATCCCCGGCACTATCCGTTAGCGTCTGCTCTCCTTTTTTGACTCCTGCCCATGACGCCTTCTGATATGCAGACACCAGTGCCTGATCTCCTGAATACCTGTCTTCAATTGGCCGATGAACAGGGCCAGCGTCACCACGTTGGCCTGGACGCTACTGGGCGCGGAGAAATCAACGGAGTATTGCGTGCTCAAAGCCTCATGTTGTCGGGCGCGGGCCAGCCATGTGCCCTGAATCGCTACCAAATGGCCTTGGTGGCCGCGCACGGCGGCGGCATCCTGGAGGCTGCCGCGTCTGAGCGTCATGGCTATCGTCCGCTGTACCAGAACGTAGCGTATTCACAGCGTTTTCAGCCGGTGCTGGGAGGCTGCGACCAGCTGTTTATGGCCCATAACCCTGAACTGTTGCTGATCGCCGTGCGCGATCCGCGCCCGGCGCCGGACTTTTTGGGGGATGGCGAATGTGAGCCGGTGCCCTTTGCAGAGGGGGCAGGCCGCGTGCACCGGGGCTTTTACCATGCTGCCAAGCGCCTCTATGAGCGCGTGAGTACGTGCCTGAATAACGGCTTTGGCGGGCATAAAGTGCTGATGTGCGGGCACGGCGTAAGTGGCGCCATCGCGCTGATCCTGTGCCAGATGCTGCGCCATCGTGACGTGCAGCTTTATACCTACGGCGCGCCCCGTGCGGGCGACGCGGCCTTTGTTCGAGCGGCACAGTCGCTGACGCATTACCGCATGGTCCACCATCACGACCCGTTGCCCAGCCTGCCGGGCAGCTGGATGAACACCCGGCTGTCGACGTATCACGGGCACGCCGCGCAGCGCTTTAACCATACGCCGCCTGAGCTGGGTGTTTTTGTGGCGGGCCTTGGCGCGTTGACCGGCGAGCTGTATCAGCATCACGGAGCCTTGTGCCACTTCATGCCGCTGGCGTCCGGCCAGGAGAGTGCGCACCTGATGTGGGCACCCACAAGCGATATCGTGACCCAGCATGCGCTGAGTCGTTTGGTGTTTGAGAGGGTGCGTGACAGGCCCGAGTGCGACGGGATGTTTGGGATCGGCTTTGGGGAGTCGTTGGGTGTAGACAGTTATGTGGCGAGCAGTTGGGCTACATTGCAGCGTTCACAAGCCGCATTGGAGGCTCGTGAACCTGAAGTCACAGAAGCTGAAGTGAGGGCGGCTGACCTCGCGTTTGAGCAAATCGCCCAGCAACTGCGTAGCCGCTATCAGGCCGTGGTGAGTGAGGTGTATGCGAACCCGCATGAGCAAGAACGCATGATCAACCTGTTGATGCGTGAGCTGAGCCGGCTCCACATCACCCGCCAGCGCTTGTACAGCTTGAGGTTCAAGGTGCCAAGTGTGACTGAGGTGTATGGCGACTGTGTTCAGCAGCCCTAAACAAAAGGGGGTTAGCTGCAAGCGGCTTCAAACTTGCCGCTTGCAGCTAACCCCCTTGGCGCTCTCTTCGTCAGAAGAGATCTATTGGCGCCCCGTCTTCTGCTGGCAGCGGGCTGCCCGGTGCCGGGGTGCTGCCCAGTTCGCTGTTGGTCGGCGGTGTGTCTTCGCTTTTAAACAGTTCAAAGTAGGCGCCCGGTGTGCCCGGTGAGGCAATGCGGCCGCTGGCCGGGTCGATGCGCAGGCTGAGGATGCCTTCCGGTTCGGCCTGGGTGTGAGCAGGCTTGCCTTTGAGCGCGCCGCCCATGTAGCTCATCCAGATCGGCAAGGCCACGGTGCCACCGTACTCGCGACGGCCAAGGCTCACGGGTTGGTCGAAACCGGTCCATACGGTGGTCACGTAATCGGCGTTATAACCCGAGAACCACGCATCTTTCGACTCGTTGGTGGTACCGGTTTTGCCTGCCAGATCGGTACGGCCCAGCGCCAGGGCGCGGCGGCCGGTACCGCGTTTGATCACGTCCTGCAGCATGCTGGTGAGGATGTAAGTGGTGCGCCCGTCCACGATACGCTCAGCGACGGCCTGGGTTTCTGCGGTGGGCAGGCCAGGGGCGGCGTTGATGGTGTCAATGGTCAGCGCGGCGGCCTCAGCAGGTACGTCTTTGCTGGCGTTTTTCGGAACGCTTGGCGGGTTGGCCACGAACAGGGTTTCGCCGTTGCGGCTTTCAATCTTGTCGATCAGGTACGGCGTGATTTTGTAACCGCCGTTGGCAAAGGTGCTCCAGCCGGTGGCGATTTCCATCGGCGTCAGGGTGGCAGTACCCAGGGCCAGCGACAGGTTGCGCGGCAGGTCCTGCTTGTTGAAGCCGAACTTGCTGATGTAGTCGATGGTGCGGTCGACACCCAGGCTTTGCAGGGTGCGGATCGACACAAGGTTGCGCGACTTGTACAGCGCTTCACGCAGCGGGATCGGGCCAAGGAAGGTGTTGGTGTCGTTCTTCGGGCGCCAGACCTTGTCCAGATACTCATCGACAAACACGATCGGTGCGTCGTTTACCAGGGTGGCGGCGGTGTAGCCGTTATCCAGGGCGGCGCTGTAAATGAACGGTTTGAAGCTGGAGCCCGGTTGGCGTTTGGCCTGGGTGGCACGGTTGTAATTGCTTTGCTCGAAGGCAAAACCGCCCACCAGTGCACGAATGGCGCCGTTGTCCGGGTCAAGGGACACCAGCGCGCCTTGCACGTCAGGGACCTGGCTGAATTTGTAGGTGCCATTGGCTTGCGGTTGCAGGCGAATCAAATCGCCAACTTGCGCCACATCCGAAGGCTGCTTGGGCATCGGGCCCATGCTGTTGGTGTTAATGAACTTGCGCGCCCATTTCATGCTGTCCCACGGGACGTGAGCCTCGCCGTTACGGGTCAATACTTGCAGGCCGTCTTTGTCGACCTGGGTCACGATGGCCGGCTCAAGCCCGCTGATGGTGCGCTGTTTGGTCAGCTCCTGAGCCCAGGCCGACGGAGATTTGCCGGCAAAGCGTGATTCAGGGCCGCGATAGCCGTGGCGTTGGTCGTAGACCATCAAGCCGTCTTCAACCGACTTGTTGGCCAGCTCTTGCAGGTCGCTCGGGACGGTCGTAGTAACGCGATAACCTTCGGTGTAGGCCTCGCTGCCATAACGGCCGACCATTTCGGCGCGGGCCATTTCAGCGATGTAAGGCGCGTTCACTTCTGGCGTCGGCACGTGGTAGCTGGCGTTCACTGGCTCGGCAATCGCGGCTTCATAACTGGCCTGGTCGATTTTGCCCAGCTTGTACATGCGGCCCAAAATCCAGTCGCGGCGTTCTTTACTGCGCACCGGGTTGGCCAGCGGGTTGAAGCGCGAAGGGGCTTTTGGCAGACCGGCAATCATTGCCATCTGCGCCAGGCTCAGGTCACGGATCGACTTGCCGTAGTAAACCTGCGCAGCAGACTCGATGCCGTAAGCGCGGTTACCCAGGTAAATCTTGTTCACGTACAGCTCAAGGATCTCGTCCTTGGTCAGCTCGCGTTCGATTTCCAGAGCCAGCAGAATTTCGTTGGTTTTGCGTGAAAAGCTCCGCTCACTGGTGAGGAAATAGTTCTTCGCCACCTGCATCGTGATGGTGCTGCCACCCGATTGTATGTGTCCGCTTTTTACCAGCTGGCTGGCGGCACGCATCAAGCTGCTCGGATCAACCCCGTAATGATTGGCGAAGTTGTCATCTTCTGCCGAGAGCAGTGCATTGATGAAATTGGGCGGAATGTCGGCGAACTTGATCGGAGAACGGCGCATTTCGCCAAACTCTGCAATCAATTTCCCGTCGCTGGTGTAGACCCGCAAAGGAATCTGCAACTGGATGCTTCTCAACGACTCTACGGACGGCAAGCCAGGACTAAGATAGAGAAACGCGCCGCTGAGCACGAGCAAAAGCCCGCAGACCACGGCAACGAAAGACCACCCGAAAAACTTCAGCAGACGAATCAAGGCTTTTGGATTTCCAGATTAAGAAATGGGTTTGCACGTCAGGGTAGTGCGCATGCTGCGCCGGGTCGACGATGCGGAAAAAAACGCCCGGCATTATAAGCATTTTTCGGCTGCCAGCGTCATGGGCCGCATGTCAGAACGGGTTATGAACGGATCTCATTTTTTACCCTCCGTAAGTCACGGAATGCATTAGGGAAAATCACAGTGCCCGGATATTTTTGTAAAGCCCGCCAGCGGTATGTGGGTGTCGACATTGGCTCGCACACGATAAAAATTGTCGAATTGAGCCGTTCAAACGGCCCCTTCCAGCTGGAGGCCTATGCGGTTGAACCGCTGCCCGCCACGCTCATGGACGATCAGACCAGCGCCGAGCCGAAAAGTGTCGCCCAGGTGCTGCTCAAGGCGCTGGGTGCCGCTTCGGTGTCGGCGAGCGAGGCGGTGGTGGCGCTGCCGGACACGCACGTCATCTGTAAACAGCTTGAGGTGGACGCCGGGCTCAGCGATGACGATCTGGAGCTTTATGTGCGGCTTGAGGCCGAGCAATACATTCCGTATGCCCTGGACGAAGCCGCCCTGGATTTCGACGTGCTGGGGCCTTCACCAAACAACCCCGAACAGCTGCACGTGCTGCTGGTGACGTGCCGCCAGCAAACCTTGGCGTGGTACGAGGCGGTGCTGAGCCAGGCCGGGCTCAAGGCGCGAGTGATCGCGGTTCAGGCCCATGCGCTGGCGCGTGCGATTGAAGGCGCAACACCGTTGGTCGCTGAGGCGCAGGTGCCGGCCACCGTGGCCGTCATCGACGTAGCGGGCCACACCACGCTGCTCAGTGTCGTGCACCAAGGGCAGGTGCTTTATGCCCGTGAGCTGTTGTTTGGCGCCGGCACACTTGAAGAGGGCGGCTTTAACCCGGGCGCGCTGGAGCAGGTGAAGCGTGGGCTTGAGCAATACGCCGAATCAGCTGTAGCGCCCGCCGTGCAATCGCTTTGGTTGGCGGGGCCAATCGGCGCCCGCAGCGGCCTGAGTGCCTGGTTCGAGGCCCGCCTCGGGCTGCCCGTGCACGTTGCCAACCCGTTTTCGCAAATGACCATTAGCCGTTTGGTTACACCTCAAGCCTTGCGTTGCGATGCCCCGATGTTGTTGACTGCCTGCGGTCTGGCCTTGAGGGGGTTTGATTAATGGCGAGCATCAACTTACTGCCGTGGCGCACCCTGTTGCGAGAAAAACGACGTAAGCGTTTTGTAGTCGTACTGATCGCGCTGTCAGCGGTGGCGGTAGGCGGGTTGTTTGTGATCGACCACTTTATTGACCGGGCCGTTGAACGGCAGCTGGCGCGCAACGACTTGATCAGAAGCTCGATGGTGCAACTGGATGGTCGTGCCGAGCAGATCGACCAGTTGAAAGTGCGCCGCGAGCAATTGCTTGAGCGCATGCAGACCATCGAAACGCTACAGGGCAACCGGTCTGACAGCGGGATCATTTTGGAGCAGTTGGCGCGCAGCTTGCCCAAGGGCGTGTTTTTCACCGACGTAAAAATGTCTGACCAGACCCTTGTGATCACCGGGGTTGCGCAGTCCAACAGCCTCGTTGCCGAGCTGATGCGCAATCTGGACGCCTCGCATTGGCTTGAAGCGCCGGTGCTGATCGACGTGCAGGCAGGTTCCAGTCCAAGCGAAGGGCCGCAGCGCTTGTTCCAAATGAGTGTGCGCCAAACGCGGCATGCCCATACCGGCGCCCAGTTCTGATGGTTGCTCAGTGGCTGGCGCGCTTGAGCCATTTTGATTTGCGAGACCTGAGCGTTGAGCGTGTCAGTAATGGTCCGCTAAAGCTCAAGGCCTTGGTTGCACTGTTGTTAGTGAGTGCAGTGCTGGTGATGGGCTACGGGCTGATGCTGCGGTCGCCGATTAACCAGCTTGCCCAGCAGCGTGATGCCGAAGCGGCGCTGCACAGCGAATTTGTTGCCAGGGCTGCTCAAGTCGCGAGCCTGGAAGCCCAGTTGCTGTCGATGCATGAGCTGGAAGCGGCGTTCAGCGACGTCTTAAAGCAACTGCCTGCTCAGGCCCAAGTGCCCGGCCTGCTGGACGACATGTCTCGTCTCGGCCAGACCAGCGGTTTGCAGATCGAGCACATTCAGTGGTCGCCCGAGGTGTTGCAACCGTTCTACGCCGAACTGCCGTTAAAGCTGGTGCTGATTGGCGGCTACCACGACCTGGGGCATTTCGTCAGCCAGTTGGCGGGCCTGCCGCGCATTGTCACCCTGCATGACTTTACCCTCACCCCACTCAATGAGACAAACGACGGCCAGTTGCGCATGACGCTGCTGGCCAAGACCTACCGCACCTACGATCAAGGATAGATCCTATGAGTGTTGGCTTTCGGCTACTCGGTGCCTGCTGTCTGGCGGGCCTGACGGGCTGCGATCACGCGCACAACCTTGCGCAACTGCAAGCCTCTTTAAAGGCAGTGCCGGCGGGCCCGGTCGCCGTTATGGCGGCTGTACCGCGTGTCGAGCCTCCTGCTGTGGTGGCGTATGCAGCGGCGGGGTTGCGCAGCCCTTTTCAGGCGCAACTTGACGGCGGAACAGGGCGTTGGCAGCCCAGCTTGCTGGTGGCCGAAGACCTGGACAACGACCGCCCCCGGCATTTTCTGGAGGGGCTGGCCCTTGAGCACTTCGAGATGGTCGGCACGTTTTCCAATGAGCACGGGGCCAACGCCCTGTTGCGCGCTAATGGGTTGGTGCACCGTTTAAGGGTTGGTGACTACCTGGGGCGCAATAACGGGCAGGTTGCCTCGATCAATCGCGCACATGTTGAAGTGTTTGAAGTGATTTCAGATGGTCAGGGCGGTTGGCTGGAAAGGTCCCTGAGCATCCCTTTAAAGCAGCAGTCTTAACGGATAAACACCATGAAAAGGATTTTCCCGGTCTGTGCACTGGCGCTATGGAGTGCGCTGAATTCGCAGGCAGCGCTGGCCATCGCCCAGCAGCAACCCCCGTTGTCAGCTAACCCCCCTGTCGTGGCGCCGCCCCCGGTGTATGTCGGGGAAAAGGTCTCGCTGAATTTTCAGGCCATTGAAGTGCGCACGGTGTTGCAGCTATTGGCCGAATTTACCCGGTTCAATCTGGTGGTCAGTGATGCGGTGCAAGGCAGCATTACCCTCAATTTGCAGGAGGTGCCGTGGGATCAGGCGCTGGACTTGGTGCTGGCGAGCAAAGACCTTGGCAAGCGCCTCGAAGGCAATGTGCTGTTGATAGCCCCTGCTGAAGAAATCGCCGCCCGTGAGCGCCACGAATTGGAGGCGCACAACCACCGGGCTGAGCTGGCGCCGTTGCGACGCGAATTGGTGCAGGTCAATTACGCCAAGGCCAGTGACATCGCCAAGCTGTTCCAGTCCGTTACCCACGGCCAGGACGGCATGGGCCCGCGAGGTTCAATCACCGTCGATGAGCGAACCAATAACATCATCGCGCTGCAATCGGACGAGCAGTTGGCCGAACTGCGGCGCATCGTGGCGCAACTGGACGTGCCGGTTCGTCAGGTCATGATCGAAGCGCGCATTGTTGAGGCCGGGGTGGATTTTGAACGCCATCTGGGGGTGCGCTGGGGTGGCACCTTGAATGTGGGTGGCAACTGGAGTGTCGGCGGCACGGGCGCCGGAGCGGGCGAGATGAGTGCGCCCTTTGTCGACATGGGTGTCAGGGGCAATACCTCGGGCTTGGGCATCGCCTTTATCAGCAACAACGTCTTGCTGGACCTTGAGTTGAGCGCCATGGAAAAAACCGGCAATGGCGAAATCATCTCTCAACCCAAAGTGGTCACGTCCGACAAGGAGACCGCCAAAATCCTTAAAGGCACCGAAATTCCATACCAAGAGTCCAGTGCCAGCGGCGCTACCTCGGTGTCGTTCAAGGAAGCCTCCCTGTCGCTGGAGGTGACCCCGCAAATCACGCCGGACAACAGCGTCATCATGGACGTGGTGGTGACCAAGGACGAGCCGGATTACATGAACATGGTCAATGACGTGCCGCCGATCAAAAAGAACGAGGTCAACGCCAAGGTGCTGGTCAAAAATGGCGAAACCATCGTAATCGGCGGTGTTTTCTCAAATACTCAAAGCAATGTGGTAGATAAAGTGCCATTTTTAGGCGATCTGCCGTATGTTGGCCGACTTTTCCGCAAAGACGTTGTGCTGGAAAAAAAATCCGAGCTGCTGGTGTTCCTTACTCCGCGTATTATGAGCAACCAGGCGATTGCTGTGAGTCATTGATTCTGTGCGAAATTTGATTCTTGTTGGGCCCATGGGGGCTGGTAAAAGCACCATCGGACGTTTGCTGGCCAAAGAGCTGCACCTGCCATTTAAAGATTCCGATAAGGAAATTGAAGTGCGCACCGGTGCCAATATCCCGTGGATCTTCGATAAAGAAGGCGAGCCAGGCTTTCGTGATCGCGAATCGGCCATGATCGCCGAGCTGTGCGAGGCCGATGGCGTGGTGTTGGCGACGGGCGGCGGTGCCGTGATGCGTCCCGAAAACCGCAAGGCGCTGTGGGCGGGCGGGCGCGTGGTGTATTTGCATGCATCGGTTGAGCAGCAGGTTGCCCGCACCGCGCGCGATCGCAATCGGCCCTTGCTGCGCACTGCCAACCCCGAGAAAACCCTGCGCGATTTGCTGGCCATGCGTGACCCGCTTTATCGAGAAATCGCCGACCTGGTGGTAGAAACCGATGAGCGGCCGCCACGAATGGTGGTTCTGGATATTCTCGAGCGGCTGGGGCAGCTGCCTCCCCGTTAAAGTGCGCCACGAAATGCGTTATCCTCGGCGCCGACCATGACCGCACAGCGGCATGCCATCACTTGATAATTGCGAAACAAGGCACGGGGTTTCATGCAGACACTGAAGGTTGATCTAGGCGAGCGTAGTTACCCAATTCACATTGGCGAAGGTTTGTTGGATCAGCCCGAGTTGCTGGCCGAGCACATCGCTGGCCGCCAAGTGGCGATTGTGACCAATGAAACCGTTGCGCCACTCTACCTCGAGCGTCTGACGCGCAGCCTCGCGCAGTATTCTGTGGTGCCGATCATCCTGCCGGATGGCGAAGCGCACAAAAACTGGGAAACCCTGCAGCTGATTTTTGATGGCCTGCTCACTGCTCGTCATGACCGTCGCACCACCGTGGTCGCTCTGGGCGGCGGCGTAGTGGGGGACATGGCCGGTTTTGCGGCGGCGTGCTACCAGCGCGGCGTTGATTTCATTCAGGTGCCGACCACCTTACTGTCCCAGGTCGATTCGTCGGTCGGCGGTAAAACCGGCATCAACCACCCGCTGGGCAAAAACATGGTGGGCGCGTTCTACCAGCCCAATCTGGTGCTGATCGATACCCAAACCCTCAACACCTTGCCTGAGCGCGAGCTGTCGGCAGGCCTGGCAGAAGTCATCAAGTACGGGCTGATCTGCGACGAGCCGTTTCTGACCTGGCTTGAAGACAACATGGATGCCCTGCGCGGCCTTGATCAACAGGCCCTGACTGCAGCGATTTACCGTTCATGCGAGGCCAAGGCCATCGTTGTGGGCGCTGATGAACGCGAGTCGGGTGTACGCGCTACGCTTAACCTGGGCCATACATTTGGCCACGCGATCGAAACCCACATGGGCTATGGCGTGTGGTTGCACGGCGAAGCGGTGGCAACTGGCACCGTTATGGCGCTGGAAATGTCCGCACGTCTGGGCTGGATCACTGACGCCGAGCGTGACCGCGGGATTCGCCTGTTCGAGCGCGCCGGCTTGCCGGTGGTGCCGCCTGCTGAAATGAGTCCGGCTGATTTCATGCAGCACATGGCAGTTGATAAAAAAGTGATCGACGGTCGTATGCGCCTGGTGCTGTTGCGTCGCATCGGTGAAGCGACAGTGACCGACGATTATCCACAAGAGGTTCTACAAGCCACGCTGGGTGCGGATTACCGCGCGCTGGCTCAGCTTAAAGGTTAATAAGATCCCGATGACTAGTTTGCATGCCGACGAGGCGTTCCTCGGTCACTTCCAGCTGACCCATGACCCGTTCGCCCCTCGGGTGCCGGGTTTCAAGTTTTTCCCTGCACAGCGCAAGCCCGTGCTGGGGCAATTGCACCACCTCGCCCGCTACAGCCAGTTACTGCTGGTGGTGACCGGCCCTGAAGGCAGCGGCAAGACCTTGCTGCGCCAGGCACTGGTGGCCAGCACCAACAAGCAGTCGGTACAGAGCGTGGTGGTATCGGCGCGCGGTGCAGGCGATGCGGCAGGTATTTTGCGCCAGGTGGCGCAAACCCTGAACGTGGCCCGGCCTGAAGTCGACGCGATCCTCAAGCAAGTGGTGCAATTGGCCCTCACCGGTCAAGAAGTCTACTTGCTGGTCGATGATGCCGAGCAACTCGACGACTCAGCTCAGGAAGCCTTGCTGGGCCTGGCCGCCGGTACGCCTGAAGGCCGTCCGCATGTGTTCCTGTTCGGCGAGCCGTCGATGATTGCCGGGCTTGAGCAGCTCAGCGGTGATGAAGAGCGCTTCCACGTCATCGAATTGCAGCCGTACACCGAAGAAGAAACCCGCGAGTATCTGGCTCAGCGCCTTGAAGGTGCAGGGCGCGGAATCGAACTCTTTAGCGCTCAGCAGATCTCAGATATACATGAGAGCTCTGGAGGCTGGCCTGGCATCATCAATCAGGTCGCCCGCGATGCAATGATCGAAGCCATGATTGCCAGCCGTTCAGCGGTCAAGCGTCCAAGTATGGGGTTCAAAATGCCGAAGAAGCACGTATTGGCCATTGGTGCCGTTGTGGTCGTGGCGGTTGCCGCAGCTGTGTTGATTCCTGGCCGGGGCAAAACGCCGACCGCGCCAAACGCTGAACAGGGGCAATTGCCGCTGGGTCAGGCCGCGCCAAAAAATGGCGCCAACCCGTCGATTGATTTCGCCGGTTCTTCCCAGCCGATGCCGTTGCCGCTGGTTGGGCAATCGCAACCGGTCATGCGTGGCCCGCTGGCGGAAGCCGCCGGTGGCATTAGCGAAGGCGACGACGGCGGTGCGCCTGCGGTCGACGGCGGTGTGGCCAACCCTCCAAC
>NZ_WIWK01000138.1:0-14543 GCF_009600165.1 Pseudomonas sp. FSL R10-0399 | reverse complement strand
ACACCGGCGTGCCGCTGGCCAAGCTCAGGACATGCACAGGCAAGCCGCACATGGCCGGCAAGCCCAAGGCCCGCGCCAGAATCGCCACATGGCTGGTGGCGCCGCCGCCCACGGTGGCAAACCCCACCACCTTGGTTGTATCGAGCCCGGCGGTTTGTGAAGGGCTGAGTTGATCTGCGATCAAGATGGCGTTGTCAGGCAGCGTCTGAACCGTGTCCTCGACCCGCAGAATCAACTTGAGCACACGCTGCCCGACATCTGCGAGGTCTTGCGCCCGCTCCGCCAGAAACGCATTGCCCAGATTGCGGAAGACTTTTTCGTTGGCTTCAACCGCAGCGGTCCACGAGAACGCCGCGCTTTTGCCCGACGCCAACAGCGGGTAGGCCTGCTCCAGCAAGCTCGGGTCTTGCAGCAATTCGCGGTGGGCACTGAAGATTTGCCCTTGCGGGCCTTGGCTGAACTCGCGGCCCAAGCTGTCCAGTGCGGTATCCGCTTCAAGCAGGGCGCGTTGCAACTGCGCCCGCTCAAAGGCTTCACCCGCCCCAGCTTCCGGATAGTCGAGGGTCTGCGCGGCGATTTGCACCACCTGCCCAAACACTGCCCCAGAAGACGCGCAGACACCGCGCAACAAGGTGTCATCCACCCGCACCGGCTCAGGTGCCGGGGCGTAGGTAGTTTCAGTGGCAACCTGGGCAGCGGGCGTCACCGCCTCGCCGCAACCGGCCACCAGCAGATCTGAGAGCACGCGAATCGCTTGCTCGGCATCCTCGCCAGTGGCGCTGACCTGCACCACATCGCCGTGGCTGGTTTGCAAGGTCATGATCGCGACCAACGATTTGGCGTTGATGCGCTGCTCGTGTTTGTGCAGCTCGATGGTGGCCGCAAAACCCTTGGCCGCCTGGGCAAACACCGCCGCAGGGCGGGCGTGCAGGCCGTTCGGGTTGGGCAGCGCAATGGCCAGCGAAAACAGCGTGTCACCCTGGCTCGGCGCTTGCTGGGTGGAGACTTGCACGGCCGCCTCGCCCACACGCAACACCGGCTGACCAGCCTCGACCAGCATCTCGCCGCCCGACACGTCGGTAATGCTTTCACCGCTGACCACCAGCATCAGGGTGAGCAAGCTGCGTGCATGTTGCGCGACATAATCGGCATCAAACTCGATCAACGCCTGCCCGGCCACGACCTGCTGGCCTTCCTCAACCAGGCAGGTGAAGCCTTGGCCGCCGAGGTTTACCGTGTCCAGGCCGATGTGCAGCAGCACTTGCACCCCGCTGGCATCGGTAATGCTCACGGCATGCCCGGTGTGCTGCAGGTTGCTGATCACACCGGCCAGCGGCGCGCAGAGCACCTGCGACGTCGGATCGATGCACAGGCCGTCGCCCATCAAACGGCTGGAGAACACCGGGTCAGGCACTTGCTCAAGCGGCATCAGGACACCCGATAACGGCGCCAGCAGTTCCAGTTGTTGGGTTGTAACCATGACTTCACCTGCAGTTGATTCGGTTAAATGCCGATGGAGCGCGAGCCCCGCAGCGTCGCTTATTTCCACCAGTACTCGATTTGTACACCGGCGTTGGAACCATGCCGCGCCGAGCCAAAGGCGCCGCTGTCAGACAATGCCGAGCCTGCATCAAACTCATTGGCCGCACGTTGCGCGGCGGCGTTCCAGCTCGCGTAGGTGTAATACAAGCGGATTTCCGGGCGAGCCCAGAAGCTTGGACCATTGGGCGACCAGGTCGGCGCAAAGGTGAACTTGCTCAGCTTGCGCGTACCGTCTGGAGCACGCACCTGATCATGCCCAAACTCGGTCACCAGCTTGAACTGCTCGGTGATCGCGTAGGTCGGTCGCACGCCCAGCGAGAGCCACTCCTGATTGCCGCCGTCCGGGCGGAAGTCCTTTTGATACACGGCCTCGACCTGCCCGCCGAAACGCGGGGTCACTTGCCAGTCAAAAAACTCGACGATCCGGTAACGCTTGCTGCTGTTATCCAGCCGGGTATCGCCGGTGTAGCCCAGCCCCGTGCCGGAGCCTTCGCCGTATTGCAGGGCCAGTTTGTTTTTGCCGCCCAGAAACTCGCTCTGGACATGCTGCGCGGTGATTGCCCAGCCACTGTGCGCGTCAGTGCGCTGTGGTTTTTCCAGGTAGCTGAGGCCAAACTCCAGTTGCCCGCCGGGGTTGGTGTTGAACCCGGCGACGTTGAAATCGTGACGCGTTACGTAGTCTTCCTGATACAGGCTGTCTTTGCGCGACAAGGCGTAGCTGTACTTCAGACCGCCGATCAACACGTCCTCGATGCCCGCGCCGGTAGCGCTCTGGTTCCAGTAGTAGAAGTCGGAAATATGAATGTCGTTACGCTTGTAGTAACGCCGCCCGGCCCACACCGAGCCGCCATTGAGACTCGGCAGGTTGGACCACTGCGCGTACAACTGCGGCAAGCGCGCCGAACCGTTATCGCCCTGGAACGTCAGCTGGCGGTTGTATTGGTTGTACAGCGAGGCCATACCGTCAACGCTGAGGACCGAACCGTCATCAAAGTTATAGACGTCCTGGCGCAACTCCAACTCAGCATACTGCTCGCATTCATTGCCCAACCGATACTTGGCCTCGGCGCCAGGCAGCTTGAAGCACGACTGCTTGCCGCCTTCCAGCGAATTGCCGATGCCACTGCGCAAGTACCCGGCAAACTCCAGGGCGTTGGCCGAAAGCGGCGCCAGCAGGCACACGCAAGCGGTGAAAATACTGCGATTGAGGGTTGTGTTCATGAGTGGCCTTTTTATTTTTATTGTGATGAAACCGATAAAGCCTCTGTAGGAGCGAGCTTGCCTCGCGATCTTTTAAAAGATCAAAAGATCGCGAGACAAGCTCGCTCCTACAGGGTTATTGCGTTGTCAGGTGCACGGCAAACGACTCGTAGGGGCGCAAGGTGATGCGCTGCGTGCGCGTCGACTGGTCGTCGTAGTTGCTGATCAACAGGCGTTGGGCCATGTCTTGGCTGATCACGCCGTCAGGCAAATCCACCACGCAATCGGTGCCGTAGAAGTTGTTGAGTACCAGCACGCTTTCGCCCTCGCCCTGGCGCAGATACGCCCAGACCTGCGGGTGTTCGGCCAGCAACTGGCGGTATTCGCCGTGTGACAGCAGCGGCTCTTCGCGACGCAACGCAATCAGCCGGCGGTAGTGATGCAGCACCGAGTCCGGGTCATTCAATTGCGCTTCGACGTTGATCTGTGCGGCGTTCGCAGGGATCCCGATCCATGGCTCTGCCGTGCTGAAACCGGCATTGGCCTGCTGGTTCCATTGCATCGGCGTGCGGCTGTTGTCCCGCGACTTTTGCAGGATCGCCGCCATGCAGTCCTCGTGGGACACCCCGGCTTCGCGCTTGAGGCGATAGATGTTCAGGGTTTCGACGTCGCGGTATTGCTCGATGCGCTCAAACCCCGGGTTGGTCATGCCGATTTCTTCACCCTGATACACATACGGCGTGCCTTGCAGGCAATGCAGGGCGGTGGCGAGCATCTTCGCCGAGACCACACGGAACTCACCGTCATCGCCAAAGCGCGACACCGCACGGGGTTGGTCGTGGTTACACCAGAACAACGCGTTCCAGCCGCCACCGGCCTGCATGCCCACCTGCCAGTCAGACAAAATGCCTTTGAGCGCGAGGAAGTCGAAGTCGGCACGCACCCACTTCTGCATATTCGGGTAGTCCACTTTCAAGTGATGAAAGTTGAAGGTCATCGACAGCTCTTTGCTCTCTGGCCGCGAGTAGCGGATGCAGTGTTCAAGGCTGGTAGAAGACATTTCGCCAACGCTGACCAGATCGTGCCCGGCGAATACTTCGCGGTGCATCTCTTGCAAGTATTCGTGCACGTTGGGGCCGTCGGTATAGAAGCGCCGACCATCAGTGTTGTCTTCCGGGAAGTGCGCAGGCTTAGAGATCAGGTTGATCACGTCCAGGCGGAAACCGCCCACGCCTTTGTCACGCCAGAAGCCCATGAGTTTGTAGACTTCGGCGCGCACCTTGGGGTTGTCCCAGTTCAAGTCGGCCTGGGTGTGGTCAAACAGGTGCAGATAGTACTGACCGGTTTTCGCCTCGTATTCCCAGGCAGAACCGCCGAACTTGGACTCCCAGTTGTTCGGCTGATCACGCCAGATGTAGAAGTCGCGATACGGGTTGTCGAGGCTGCTGCGCGCTTGCTGGAACCACTCGTGCTCGATGGAGGTATGGTTAACCACGATGTCGAGCATCAGTTTGATGCCGCGGGCCTTGGCCTCGCTGATCAACAGCTCGCAATCGGCCATGCTGCCGTAGCTCGGGTCGATGGCGTAGTAGTCGCTGATGTCATAGCCGTTGTCGCGCTGCGGCGAGCGCAGGAACGGGGTCAGCCACAGGTAATCCACGCCCAGCCATTGCAGGTAATCGAGCTTGTCGACCACACCCAACAAGTCACCGGTGGCATTGCCCGCGTGGCTGTGAAAACTTTTTGGGTAGATCTGATAGATCACCGAACGCTGCCAGTCTTGCATGAGAGGCTCCTTGCATAATCTTTGTAAAAGGGGCCGCTTCGCAGCCCATCGCAGCCTTCGGCAGCGACTACAGAACGAGGGTCAAGCGACGCGGTAGCCGGGGCGGATGATTTTCAGGCTGAGCGCGCACGTCAGGACAAACGGCACGATGATCGCGACCAGCATGCCGATGACGAACATCGGGATGTACTGCGGAATGATCGAGATAAATCCCGGCAAGCCGCCGACGCCAATCGCCGAGGCCTGGACCTTGTTCAGCGACAGGAAAATGCTGCCCAGCGCCGAGCCGATCAGGGCCGCGTAGAACGGAAATTTGTAACGCAGGTTGACCCCGAACATCGCCGGTTCAGTGATGCCGAAATACGCTGACACCGCCGAGGTAGACGCCATGCTGCGCTCGCGCACGTTGCGGCTCATGTAGAACACGCCAAGCGCCGCGCTGCCCTGGGCCAGGTTGGACATCACGATCATCGGCCAGATAAACGTGCCGCCCTGGGTCGAGATCAATTGCAGGTCAACTGCGAGGAACATGTGATGCATGCCGGTGATCACCAGCGGTGCGTACAACAGGCCGAAAATCATGCCGCCGAGCACTGGCGCCTGGTCAAACAGCATGACCACGCCTTCGGTGATCAGGATGCCCAGGTGACGGGTCACCGGGCCGATGATCGCCAGCGCCAGCACGCCGGTAATGACGATGGTGGTGATGGGCACGACCAGCAATTGAATGGCATTGGGCACCCGTGCGCGCAGCCATTTCTCTATCACGCTCATCACGTATGCAGCCAGCAGGATCGGCAGGATTTGCCCCTGGTAGCCGACCTTCTCGATCTGGAACACACCCAGAATGTTGAAGTACGGCAGGCTTTGACCGTCCAGCCCGGCCACGGCCTTGCCGTAGTTCCAGGCGTTGAGCAGGTCGGGGTGTACCAGCATCAGGCCGAGCACGATGCCGAGGATCTCACTGCCGCCAAAGCGCTTGGCCGCCGACCAGCCCACTAACGCGGGCAAGAACACGAACGAGGTGTTGGCCATCAGGTTGATCAGGCTCCACACCCCGTCCAGCGACGGGTAAGCATCAAGCAGGGTTTTGTCGGCAATGAACATGCCTTTGGCGCCGAGCAGGTTGTTCACCCCCATCAGCAGGCCGGCAATGATCAGCGCGGGCAAAATCGGCATGAACACATCAGAGAACACCCGCACCAGACGCTGCATGGCGTTGGCCTTGTCGGCGCCTTTTTGCTTGACGTCAGCAATGGTCGACGCAGCGAGGCCGGTTTGCTCGCGCAAGGCGGCATAGACCTTTTCGACGTCGCCGGGGCCGATGACCACTTGGTACAGGCCACCGGTAAAGAAGGAACCTTTGACCAGGTCAATCTGATTGAGAGTTGCGCTATCGACCAGGCTGGGGTCTTTCAGCGCGAGGCGCAGGCGGGTGACGCAGTGCGCGGCTTGCTCCAGGTTGTCGACACCACCCAGGCATTGCAGCAACTCACCGGCAATCTTCGAATAATCGTGGCTCATGCGTTGTCTTCCGCTTGAAATTTTTATTATGGAGCGTCGTTTTGGCAGCACGCCGAAGCGAAAAATACTCGTCTGTACGAGTTAAAGCAACAACTGGTACAGACGAGTTTGTAAAATAAGCCGTGGCCTCTGCTTTACTGTGCAGTAGTTGGCAATCAGCACCATCAGCCACCTCTGAAGAATGCGCCTGAATGTTCCTAAAACAGAGCCTTTACCGCGGAGCTTGCGCTGCTCCCCCCCTGCCCTTAAGGTTCGGGCCTTGAACACCTTCGGCATAGAGCCATCGTTATGACTAAATACAGCCAGATCTACACCGATCTGCTTGCAAACATCACCACTGAGCGCCTGGCGCGCGGTGCGCGCTTGCCGTCCGAAACTGAATTGATGACCCGCTACGACGCCAGCCGCGGCACCGTGCGCAAGGCGATTGAACAGCTTCAGGAACGCGGCTTTGCGCAGAAGATCCATGGCAAAGGGACGTTTGTGTTGTCTTCCAGCCCCATTGAGTTCCAGTTGGGCGGTATCGTCAGCTTCCAGGAAACCTACCCGAGCCTGGGCAATGACGTCAGCACTGAAGTGGTTGAGTTTGAGCACTTCCCGCTGGAGGGCGCGCTGACAGACAAGATCGACGCCGAGCCAGGCACCCTGATCACTCGCGTCAAACGCGTGCGGCGCATAGATGGCAAACGGGTGATTCTGGACATCAACTGCTTCGTTAGCGAGCTGATTCCGGGGCTGACGCCAGAGATAGCGCAGCACTCGATCTACGCGTATATCGAGCAAACCCTGAACCTGCAGATCAGCTTTGCCCAGCGCACCATCGAAGCGGTGCCGCGCAGCAAGGATGATCAACTGCACCTGGATCTGGACGGGCAAAGCCACGTGATTGTGGTGAGCAACCAGACGTTCTTGCAGGACGGCAGGCAGTTTGAGTACACCGAGTCGCGGCATACCTTGGACAAGTTTTACTTTTCGGACATTGCCCGGCGTTAAACGTGTAGGAGCGAGCTTGCCTCGCGATCTTTGAAAAGGTCAAAAGATCGCGAGGCAAGCTCGCTCCTACAGTTAGCCGTGCGCAGTGTTTAGTGCTTGAACATCACATGCCGAATGGTGGTGTAGTCCTCAAGGCCGTACATCGACATGTCCTTGCCATAGCCCGAGAGCTTGGCGCCGCCGTGGGGCATTTCGCTGACCAGCATGAAGTGCGTGTTGACCCAGGTGCACCCGTATTGCAGGCGGGCCGCCAACCGATGGGCGCGGCCGACATCGTGGGTCCACACCGAAGACGCCAGGCCATAGTCGGAGTCGTTGGCAAACTGCAAAGCCTGCGCTTCGTCGTCGAATTCGGTAACAGATACCACCGGCCCGAAGATCTCATGGCGCACCACTTCATCGTCCTGCCGCGCACCCGCCAAAACGGTCGGTTCAAAGAAGAACCCCGGCCCAGCCACGCGCTTGCCGCCCGTCACCACTTCAATGTGCGACTGCTCACGGGCACGCTGGACAAAGCCTTCGACCCGCTCCAGATGTTGCAAGGTGATCAACGGCCCGAGTTCTGTCTCAGGGTCGTCCTGCAACCCATGGCGAATACTGGACACAGCCTCACCGAGCTTTCTTACAAACTCGTGGTACACGCCCTTCTGCACATAAATGCGGCAGGCGGCGGTGCAGTCCTGGCCGGCGTTGTAGAAGCCGAAGGTACGGATGCCTTCAACCGCCGCGTCGATGTCGGCATCGTCAAACACGATCACCGGGGCCTTGCCGCCCAGTTCCATGTGCATGCGTTTAACGCTGTCGGCCGTCCCGGCGATGATCCGGCTGCCGGTCGCGACCGAACCGGTCAGCGACACCATGCGCACTTTGGGGTGGCTGGTCAGCGGTTTGCCGACACTTGGGCCACGACCAAAGACCACGTTAATGACGCCCGCAGGGAAGATGTCCGCCATCAACTGCGCCA
This sequence comes from Pseudomonas sp. FSL R10-0399, assembly GCF_009600165.1. Classification (NCBI taxonomy): domain Bacteria; kingdom Pseudomonadati; phylum Pseudomonadota; class Gammaproteobacteria; order Pseudomonadales; family Pseudomonadaceae; genus Pseudomonas; species Pseudomonas sp. FSL R10-0399. Next base: position 6,534 of record NZ_WIWK01000138.1, on the reverse strand, counting down.
GTTTCAACGTGCTCAACGGAGTCTGTTCAGACGGCTTGATCACCACGGTATTACCGGCGGCCAACGCCGGGGCGAGCTTCCAGGCGGCCATCATCAACGGGTAGTTCCAGGGCGCAATGGACGCCACCACGCCCACCGGATCACGGCGGATCATCGAAGTGTGCCCCGCCAGGTATTCGCCTGCTGCACTGCCTTGCAGACAGCGGCTGGCGCCCGCGAAAAAGCGGAACACATCGGCAACGCCGGGCAGTTCGTCGTTGAGCGCGGCGGTGTAGGGTTTGCCGCAGTTATTGGACTCCAGGCGCGCCAGTTCCGGAGCGTGGGCGTCGATGGCGTCGGCCAGTTTCAGCAGCAATTGCGAGCGGTCCTTGGGCGTGGTCTGCGACCAGACCTCGAACGCCGCGTCGGCCGCACACACCGCAGCATCGACCTGCGCCAGGCTGGCCTCGGGGATTTCTACCAACGTGGCGCCCAACGACGGGTTGAGCACCGGGAGTTTTTCGCCTTCACCGGCGATGAGTTGACCATTGATCAGCAGGCAGGTTTGCATGGTTTCTCCTGTGGGCGGCGTGGGCCACCCCATCAAAAAGGCGCAACCTCCCCGCATGCGCCGCAAGCAAGGCGCACAGGGGCTGTTACAAGGACTAAGAGGTCGGGGGCGTCAGAGCGCAGGTTCAGGCACGGCGGTGCTGAACAGGCGGGTACGGAAGGCCAGGTACACCAGCCCCAGCACGACCCAGCATGAGCCGAGGATCAGCGCGTCGGCGTCCAGGCTGATAAGCATCCAGCCCGAAGTAATGGCCCCGATCAGCGGGAACAACACCCCGCGCAGCACACCGGCTTTGTCGCCCAGCGCACGGTCGAAGGTCAGTTTCAGCGCGCACAGGTTGACGGCGGTAAAGGCCAGGAATGCGCCGAAGTTGACCAGGGACGTGGCGGTGGCGATGGTCAGGCCAAAGCCGACAAAACCAAAGGCGCCGCACAGCACGATGTTGAACACCGGGGTCTTGTAGCGCGGGTTGAGCACGCCAAACAGCTTTTGCGGCAGTTGGTTGTCACGGCCCAAGGCATACAGCAGGCGCCCGACACTGGCCTGAAACGACAGGCCAGCAGCAAAGTGGGCAATGATGATGCCGGTCAGAACCACAGCAAAAAACAGGTCGCCGCCGATGGTCTTGGCGATTTCAAACGCCGCGCCGTCGATGTTCTCGAACACGCCCACCGGATGCGCCAGGTACATGAAGTACGAGGAGCCGACATACAGGCTGCCGCCGATCAGGGCCACCAGCAAAATGGCCCGTGGGATGGTGCGTTCCGGCTCAACGGTTTCTTCGCTCAAGGTCGACAGGGCGTCGAAGCCAAGGAACGAATAAGCGGCAATGGCGGCACCGGCCATGGTCGCCGAGAACGGTACATCGGCATTGAAGAACGGTTTGACCGACAACAACCCGCCCGGACCATTGATCGCGCTGACGTAGTGCCAGCACAGGACGATGAACACGGTGATGATGGTGAGCTGGATCAGCATCAAGATGATGTTGAAACGGTTAGCCACCTGGATCCCGAGGATGTTGAGCAACGAGGTGGACACGATAAAGCCGGTGATCCAGACCCACTGCGGTACATCCGGGAACGCCAGGCTCAGGTAGCTCGCCCCCAGCAGCCAGATCAGCATCGGGATAAAGAAGTAATCGAGCAGCGCCGCCCAGCCGACCATAAAGCCGATGTTGGGGTTAAGCATTTTACGGGTGTAGGTGTAAGCCGAACCCGCTGTCGGAAACACCCGCACCAGTCGCCCGTAGCTCAACGCGGTAAAAATGACGCCGATGGACGCCACCACATAAGACAACGCCACGGTGTTTTGACTGGCCTGGGCGATCACGCCGTAGGTACCAAAGACAATAAGTGGCGCAATAAAGGCCAGACCGAACAGCAACACAGACACCGGACCCAAGGTACGGCGCAGATGCGGAGTCGAAATCGATGCGCTCATGACGATGCCCTCAAGCTGAGTAGTGGTAGGCGGCACGAATCACATCGAGGTAGCTCTCGACGGTCATGTCTTTGATGTTGCTGGCATCGGAAATATTGCTCTTGGACTTCTGCGCGATGGCTGTGAAGTCTTCTTCGCGCACCCCGGCCACGTCGGCAAAACGCGGGATACCCAGCTCCCGGTTCATGCGAAACAGTTGATCGACACCCGCTTGGGCCGCGTCGACGGCGCTCAGGTTGGGGTCGATCCCCAAGGCATACGCCACATCGGCGTGGCGGCGCAGGTCGGCGTCGCGGTTATGACTGAACACAAATGGCAGGAAGATCGCGTTGCCGATGCCGTGCGGGGTGTCGTACATGCCGCCGATGGCTTCGGAAATACAGTGCACGCTGGCGATGTCAGCATTACCAAAGGCCATACCGGCGATCAGGCTGGCAATCAGCATTTGTTCGCGGGCTTCACGGTTGTCCGGTTCTTGCACGGCGGGCTTGAGGTGTTGCGCGATCAAACGGATCGCGTGCAGCGCCAGGCCGTCACTGATCGGGTTGGCGGGTTTGCCGGTATAGGCCTCGATGGCGTGGGTCAGCGCGTCCATCCCGGTGGCAGCAGCAATGTGCGGCGGCAACGTGGCGGTGATGTCTGAGTCGAGCAGCGCCAGCACCGGGCCGATGCGGTAGTCGAGCAGGCTCATTTTGAACTGGCGGCGGGTGTCGGTGATTACCGAGAAGAAGGTCACTTCACTGCCGGTGCCTGCGGTGGTCGGAATCGCCACAATCGGCAGTACTGCGTTTTTGAGGGCAAACGCGCCTTCGTAGTCTTCAACGATGCCGTCATGGGTCAGCAAAACGCTGATGGCCTTGGCGGCGTCCATTGCACTGCCGCCGCCGACCGCCAGAACGCCGTCGATGCCTTTGCCGCGATACAGCTGCGCGGCACGGTTAACGTCTTCGCTGCGCGGATTGGGTTTGACGTCGGCGATTTCGTCGTAGCGAATGCCGGCCTGTTCCAGGCTGGCGTAGATGCTGTCGAGCAAACCGGCGTTCTTCACGCCCGGGTCGGTGACCAACAGCACGTGGCTCAAGCCCAGGCCGAGCAGGTGTTCGCCGGTGCGCTGGCGCAGGCCAGGCTCCATGACGATTTTGGTGGGTAATAGAAACTGGAATTGCATGGGGACGTTCCTCTCGCTCTGTGGCGCTTTGCAATGTTGTAGTTATGGCAGACGAGTCAGGGAGCCGCCGGGGCGGCCACTATCGGTTTTTATTGTTGAAGGTGCCGCATGGCGGTATGGGTCGAAACACTAAGACACAGGTAGCGGATCAACAAATACTTAAAACTCAAGGGAGCATTCGATTAAATCGAATGCTCCCTGTTGACGCACACGCCCCCCGTAGCAGTTGACGAGCACCGCGAGGCTACGTCCGATTGCAAAGCGATCGTAAATCCTGAGAAACAGGGTTAAGGGATGTACCGCGTTAGCCGAATTGCGACGGCTGCGCCGCCGGACGTAGCCTCGCAGGCTCGTCAACTGCTACGGGGGTGTCGAAGCGCTACAGAGATTGGCCGTGGCGGGCCATGATGTGGCGCACCACGCTGTAGTCCTGAAGCGAATCGCTGGACAGGTCTTTGCCATAGCCCGAGCGCTTCAGGCCGCCGTGGGGCATTTCGCTGACCAGCATGAAGTGGCTGTTGATCCAGGTGCAGCCGTACTGCAAGCGCGCTGCCACTTGCATGGCCTTGTCGAGGTTTTGCGTCCAGATCGACGAGGCCAGGCCGTATTCGGAGTCGTTGGCCCAGTCCACGACCTGCGCCAGCTCATCAAAACGGGTGACGGTCACCACCGGCCCAAACACTTCGCGCTGGACGATTTCATCGCTTTGTTTGCAACCGGCCAGCAGCGTCGGCTGGTAATAGAAGCCCGGCCCCGGATGCGCAGCCCCCCCCGTCACACACTCAATGTGCGGCTGGCCCAGTGCCCGTTCGACAAAACTGGACACGCGATCACGCTGACGGGTGCTGATCAGCGGGCCGATCTCGTTGTCAGCATCGCGCTTGCCTGCAAAGCGGATACGGCTCACCGAATCACCCAGCGCCGCCACCAACTTGTCGTAAATACCGGCCTGCGCATACACCCGGCACGCCGAGGTGCAATCCTGGCCCGCGTTGTAATAGCCATACGTGCGCACCCCTTCGACCACGGCCTCAAGGTCGGCATCGTCGCAGACGATCACCGGCGCTTTGCCGCCCAGCTCAAGGTGGGTGCGCTTGAGGGTTTTGGCCGCGGTGGAGAGGATTTTCTGCCCGGTGACGATATCGCCGGTCAATGACACCATGCGCACTTTCGGGTGGCTGACCAAATGGCTGCCGACGTTTTCACCGCCGCCACAAATGATGTTGAGCACGCCGCGCGGCAGGATCTCGGCCAGCATCGGCGCCAGGGCCAGAATCGACAGCGGTGTGTGCTCGGAAGGCTTGAACACCAACGTGTTACCCGCCGCCAGCGCCGGGGCGATTTTCCAGGCGGCCATCATGATCGGGTAGTTCCACGGCGCAATCGAGGCCACCACGCCGATCGGATCACGGCGCACCATGCTGGTGTAGCCGGGCAGGTATTCGCCACTGAGCTGGCCGGTCTGGCAACGCACGGCGCCCGCAAAAAAGCGGAACACGTCCACCGTGGCACTCAAGTCGTCTTTGCGCGCCAGATGCAGCGGCTTGCCGCAGTTCAGCGCTTCGAGACGAGCGAGGTAATCAGCGTTTTTTTCGATCGCACTGGCGATTTCCAGCAGCAGGTTAGAGCGTTGCTGCGGCGTGGTCCGTGCCCAGCCGTCGAACGCCCGGTGTGCGGCAAGGATCGCGGCCTCGGTCTGCTCGGCGCTGGCCTCGGCGATCGACGTCAGCACTTCACCCGTGGTCGGGTTGAGGATGGGTTCGACAATGCCCTGCCCGGCGACTGATTCACCGTCGATCAACAGTGCGGTGAACAATGGTGTCTGCGCGGCGGGCATGGTAGGGCTCTCTTGTGGTGTGCGGTCGTGCTACGCCCGACTCTGTGGACTGGACCGTTTTATAGAGGCTGCAAGATTAGTCTTGGCGCAGCATCAACGACAAACACTAAATCCAGATTAAATCGCCAGCTTGCGCCCGCCATGGGGTTGCTCGCGGGCGACGGTCAAAAACGGATCGACCAACGGCGGCCGCGCGGTCCCCCGGCGCCAGGCCAGGCCGACGTCGAGTGTCTGGTTAAGGTCGGCAATGGGCCGGGCCTCGATGATGTCGCCTTCCAGCGACCAGGGCCGGTAGGTCATGTCCGGCTGGATCGAGATCCCCAGCCCCGCCGCGACAAGGCTGCGCACCGCTTCGGTCGATGCCGTGCGCAAGGTAATGCTCGGCTGCAACCCCGCCTGCGCCCACAAGCGCTGGGCATTGCTGTCCATCTCATCGACGTTCAACTGGATCAACGACTCTTTGGCCACGTCGGCCAGGTTGATGCTGTCCAGCTCCAGTAGTGGATGCTGGGCCGGCAGCCAGACACGGTGCGGCGAATGGGTCAGCACCTCGGACTGCAAGGCGTGGCGATCTTCCAGGTTGGAGAGGATCAGCACGCCGACATCAATCTCGCCACTGACCAGCAAATGCTCGATGTACGGACGTTCGTCTTCCATCACGCGGATTTCGACGTTGGGGTAGGCGCGCTGAAAACGGGTGAGCAAATCCGCAAGGTAGTAACCCGCCACCAGGCTGGTCACGCCGACGATCAACTGCCCGGCCACCTGGTCGGTACTCTGCTGCAAGCTGCGTTTGGCGTTGTCCACCGTGGCCAGGATCAAATGCGCCTGGCGCAAAAATTGATGGCCCTGGTGGGTCAGGGTCATGCCCTTGGCGTGGCGATTGAACAGGCTGACGCCGATTTCCTGCTCCAGTTGCTGGATCGCCAGGGTCAAGGTCGATTGAGAGATGTACACCGCTTGGGCGGCAGCCGAGATGGAGCCCGTCTCGGCCACGGCGATGAAGTGACGGATCTGACGCAAAGTCATCATGAAAACACCCCTCCAGCGGACTGATTTTTTGTGAGGGGCGAGTGTATATCTTTTTTATCGATAGCCCGGCACAAACCTCAGCGCTGCTTTACTGACCGTTACCCTTATTCACATTTGCTTACGACAGTCGCAGGCAGGGATCGCAGTATCATCCTGACACCTCACCACCAAGAGCTTTAGCTATGCCCACTGCTGCCTCCAAACGCTGGCTGATCCTGATCGCCGTGATGCTGGCCTTTGTGCCCATCGTGATTGATATGACCATTCTGCATATTGCTGTGCCGTCGCTGACGCTGGCGTTGGGCGCGTCAGGGGCGCAGGTCTTGTGGATCATCGATATTTACCCGCTGCTGATGGCCGGTTTGCTGGTGCCCATGGGCACCCTCGCCGACCGGGTCGGTCATCGGCGCATTCTGCTGTACGGCCTGAGTGTGTTCTGGGTGGCTTCGTTGCTTGCCGCGTTCGCGCCGACGCCGGCCATGCTCATCGGCGCGCGGGTGCTGC
>NZ_WIWK01000137.1:0-14621 GCF_009600165.1 Pseudomonas sp. FSL R10-0399 | reverse complement strand
AAGCTGGGATGGCGACTGGAAAAAGTTGGGTAGTTTTTTTGAATAAAAACAATGGGTTATTTTATGTTTGATAAGAGTTGGCCAGCAAGATGGTGTTGCCGCCGTCGCCCACGCCGCCCGCATTGCGGTAGCCGCCGTATGGGTAGCCGATTTCACCGGTGCTGCTCTGGTAAGCCAGAACCAGCGAGTGCGCGCCGAACGCGTAGGTGGTTGCCAGGCTCCAGATCTTGTTGTCGGTGCCGTCAACCTTCAGCACGTCACGCGCGTAGCCAGAGTCTACGTGGGTGCGGTAGCCGTTGAAGTCAAACGTCAGGGACTGTTTGTCATCCAGTGGCAGGGCGTAGGTCATGCCCAGGTATTGCTTGCGCAGCTCGTCTTTCATCTCGGAGCCGTACAACGAGGCCGAGAAGCGCTCGGTGAACTTGTAGCTACCGCCGAACACGTTGATGCTCTTCAGGCCGCCGCTGTTACGCGCTTCAGCACTTTTACGCGACTCTTCGGTGAAACGACCCACGTTCAGTTCCAGGCCGTCGATCTCTTTGGAGGTCAACAGGGTACCGGTGAAGCTTTCTGGCATCAGACGGGAGTTGTCGTACATCAGTACCGGCAGAGCAGGCATTTGGTCACCGTATTTCAGCACGGTGTTGGAAATGCGGAACTTCACGGCAGCGCCAGCCTTGGCGATGTCGTGAGCGGCTTTGCCGTTATGGTCTTGCTTGAAGAAGTCGATGCCGCCTGCGCCGCTGCTGCCCTTGCCGCCGTCCAGACGCAGTGCGTAGATGCCGAAAGCATCCACACCCACGCCCACGGTGCCTTGGGTGAAGCCGGAGGTGAAGGTGCCGAGGAAGCCTTGGCCCCATTCAGCTTTGTCTTGTTGGTGGTGTTTGTAGTCACGGCTGATGTAGGCGTTGCGCGCCAATACGTTCAGGTGGCTGTCTTCTACAAAACCTTTTGCGTCAGCTTGATCGTTAGCCATGGCCTGGGTAGCACCGAGTACGCCCAGAGCGAGTAGACCTATCCGTGTTTTTAACATTTTATTTTCCTTATTTCAGAATAGAGGCGCGCTGTGGGTTTCAAGCTGAAACATTGAGTGGTGGTTGCTTCACATAACAAAAAAGACCCACACGAGACGCCGCGCGGGTCATTTAGAAAGTTGGTGCATGGCTTATCGCCACAGGCGTAGGCAGGGATCCTATCCGTCGTTAAGGCAAAGTGTCAATTTCGTGAAAAATTTGTTAATTGCCAGCAATTCAAAGACCGTTGATCGCGCCTTAACCTTTTACTCGTCGCAGCCATTCAGGCCGCAGGCGGGCGCTGAATCGTTTGGGCTTTGGGCGGGTGCGCGCAACCATTGCGCAAAGGCATCTGGCTTACCGATAAACGCCCCAAAATCGACCACTTGGTAGCGCCCGTCGAGTTCCAGAACCAGGGTAGGAAAGCCTTGGCCCCCCACCTGCCCGAGCAGTTTGCGGCTGTCTTTGATATGAGTGTGGGTCGGTTCGCCACGGGCCGCCTGGTAGGCCGTAACAAAAGCCTCGGTGGGCAGGCCGATTTCAGTGGCCAGTTCCTCCAGCACATCCTTGTCGCTAATCCGCCGCCCTTCGACATAGTGCGCCGTCTGTAAACGCCCCAGCAGTTCAAGGCCACGCCCGGCCAGTTGCTCGGCGGCCAACACGGCAGTGATGGGTGGCGCCGAATCAAAGACCGCTGTGGTGTCGCGCAGCAGCCCTTCAAAGTAAGCCTCGCCAAACGGCTGGCCGGTGTATTCGGCAATTCGCTGGTCATGGGGCATGACGTAGTCACGCAGTTGCGCAGACACAGGGCGGCGCTGGGCGCCGGTCATCATCCCGCCGCCATGGGCCACCACCGGCACAATGCCGCGGGCAGCGTCGATCAGCGGCTTGGCGCCATAGCACCAACCGCACAGCGGGTCATAGATGTAATGCAGAACGGGGGTGGTCATGAAGCGCTCCGAAGGTTCAATCAATCAGAGCGTCAGACTAGCGGTAAGGCGGGAACAGAAAAACGCTGCCAGCGCTTTTAGTGTGTTGCGTGAACCGGGCAAATAAAGGGCCTGTAGGAGCTGCCGCAGGCTGCGAGCTTTTAGAAGATCAAAAGATCGCGAGGCGAGCTCGCTCCTACAGTTTTGGGTGGGTCAGGCTTTGCGTGGGGCGGGTTGTTGCTGGGTCAGGCAGTGGATGTTGCCACCGCCCAGCAGCAATTCACGGCCCGGCACCATCACCACTTCGTGCTGTGGAAACAGGTTTTGCAGGATGTCTTTGGCCTCTGCGTCCATCGGGTCGTCGAAGCTTGGGGCGATGATGCCGCCGTTGACGATCAGGAAGTTCACGTAAGACCCGGCCAAACGCTCCGACGGATTACGGTCCTGGCTGCCAGCGACTTTATCCACACCGTCGCACTCTTCCTGGGTGGCGTACATCGGCCCCGGAATCGGCATTTTGTGCACAACAAAAGAACGGCCCTGGGCATCGGTGCTGGTGGCCAACACTTTCATCGCTTCGTGGCAACGCACGTAGTTGGGGTCGCGTTCGTCGTCGGTCCAGGCCAGCAGCACTTCACCCGGCGCCACGTAGCAGCAGAAGTTATCCACATGGCCGTCGGTTTCATCGTTGTACAGGCCATCGGGCAGCCAGATGATCTTATCCACAGCCAGTTGCGCGCGCAGCACGCTTTCAATCTCTTCACGGGACAGGTGCGGGTTACGGTTGCGGTTAAGCAGGCATTCGCCGGTGGTGATCAATGTGCCTTCACCATCAACGTGGATCGAACCGCCTTCCAGCACAAAACCTTCGGTGTAGTAGCGCGCCGAGCGCTCGATTTCGAGGATCTTGCTGCCCACTTGCTGATCGCGGTTCCACGGGAAGTACAACCCGCCGTCAAACCCGCCCCAGGCGTTGAAGTCCCAGTTCACGCCGCGCACTTCACCGGTGTCGTTGATCACGAACGTCGGCCCGCTGTCGCGCACCCAGGCGTCATCGTTGGAAAGCTCGACCACGCGGATGTTCGGCACATCGAGCTGTGCGCGAGCGTTTTCGTACTGTGCGGCCGACACCCCGACGGTCACCGGCTCGAAGCGGGCAATGGCCTTGGCCACTGCAGCGTGCGCGGCTTGCGCAGGCTTGCCGCCCAAACGCCAGTTGTCCGGACGCTCAGGCCAGATCATCCAGACTTGAGTTTGAGGAGCCCATTCGGCCGGCATGTGAAAGCCGTCAGCGCGGGGCGTGCTGTGCAAAGTAGTCATAACCTTCAGGACTCCAGGGAACCAAAAAAGAGGGGGATGGGCGCATCAATCAGGCTGGCCGGAAACAGTGGACGCCCGCCTGCATTTCGTCAAGAAAGGCCCCCTTTATAGCCGATAAATATCCACAATAAAAACCATTTATCGGATTTAACCCAGACAAAAACATTTTTAATACAGATATAAATCGAGATTAAAAATAGCGCTGGTAGCCTCACTCCTACGGGGTTTAAGCGTAGGTATACTGCGCCCTATGAACTCGACTCCTACAACTCCTCGCCGCCCCCGCTGGCGCAGCCTGGCCTTACTGGCGCTGTGCCTGGCGCCTTTGTTGTGGCCGCTGCAGCACTTGGCCGAGCGCTATTACCGCAGCGAACTGGCCGGGCAGAACCGCCAGACCCTCGACCTGTACGTGGCCAACTTGCTGGGCACGCTGCACCGCTATGAGGTGCTGCCACAAATTCTGGGCGAGCTGCCCGCGCTGCGTAATTCGCTGGCCGACCCGGAAGACCCGCAAACCCTGAGCACGGCCAATAAGTTGCTCGCGGAGATCAACAACCAGACCGGCGCCGAGGTCATGTACCTGATTGATGCCGATGGCAACACGGTGGCGACGTCGAACTGGGACAAGCCCGACAGTTTTATCCGACGCAACTTTGCTTTCCGTCCGTACTTCAGCGAAGCAATGGACGGCAAGTTGGGGCGCTTTTTCGGCTTGGGCACTACGTCCGGCAAACGCGGCTATTACTTTGCCGCCCCGGTGACCGAAGGCGATAAAAAGCTTGGCGTGCTGGTGGTCAAGGTAGACCTGGATCATACCGAGCGCTTGTGGGGCAACACCCCGGAGCAATTGCTGACAACCGACGACAACGGCGTGGTGATTCTCACGTCCCGGCCGGATTGGCGCTTCAAGGCCACACGCAAACTGTCGCCGCAAGAGCAACAGGACATTTTCGCCATCCTGCCCTACCCGACGCGCAACCTGCAGCCGCTGAACATCAACCCGGATTCGTGGGTGGTACAAACGCAAAAAATCGACGAGACCGGCTGGAGCGTGAACATTCTTGCGCCGCGTACCTTGATCGATCGCCCGGTGCGGACCGTGCTGGCCATTGGCGCGGCCACCTTGTTGGTGGTCATGCTGCTAATCAGTTTGATGATGCAACGTCGCCGTCATTACCTGGAGCGCATCGCCTTCGAAGCCAAGGCCCGGCGTGAACTCGAAGGCCGGGTGGCCGAACGAACCAGCGACCTTGAAGGCCTCAACCAGCGCCTGCGTAAAGAAGTGCTGGAGCGCGAGCATGCGCAGCAAGAACTGGTGCGCGCCCAGGATGACCTGGTGCAAGCGGGCAAGCTGTCCGCGCTGGGCACCATGTCGGCTAGCATCAGCCACGAACTCAACCAGCCGCTGGCAGCCATCCGCAGCTATGCCGAAAACGCCGAAGTGTTGCTCGACCATCAACGCACTGAAGACGCGCGCAGCAACCTCAAATTGATCAATGAGCTGACTGGGCGCATGTCTTCTATCATTGCGCACCTGCGCGCCTTCGCCCGGCGCGATCGCCATGCGCCTGAAAGCGTGGCGCTGCAACCGGCGCTGGACGATGCCCTGGCCTTATTGGCCAAACGTCGGCGCAGCATGGAAGTCGAACTGATCCGCGATTTACCCGCCGCCACGCTGTGGGTCGAGGCCGGTGAAACCCGTTTGCGCCAAGTGCTGGGCAACCTGCTGGCCAACGCCCTCGATGCGCTCACCGAGAAAGGCCCGCCCCGGCGGTTGTGGCTAAGTGCCCAATCCACGCCCGAAGGCGTCACTGTGTACATTCGCGACAACGGCCCGGGCTTTTGCATGGAAGCGTTAGGCCGCGCCGGTGAGCCGTTTTACACCACCAAAACCCGCACCCAAGGGTTGGGCCTGGGGCTGGCCATCTGCGACACATTAATCCGTGCGTTTGGCGGCGAATTGTTGTTCGCCAACCACAAAGAAGGCGGTGCCTTAATTACCCTACGACTGCGCGCCGGTGCACCGGGCGTGAGCTTGCAAGCTTCAGAGGACTCCAGGTCATGAGCCAACCCATTGATCCGCGCGTACAGGTCATCTTGATCGATGATGATCCGCACCTGCGCCAGGCGCTCTGCCAAACCCTGGACCTGGCCGGGCTTAAAGTGTTGCCGCTGGCCGAAGCCAACGGCCTGGCTGAACGCATCTCGCGGGACTGGGCCGGCGTGGTGGTCAGTGACATCCGCATGCCAGGCATGGACGGGCTGGAGCTGCTCACCCATCTGCACGCGCAAGACCCTGAGCTGCCGGTGCTGTTGATTACCGGCCATGGTGATGTGCCCTTGGCGGTGCAGGCCATGCGCACGGGCGCTTACGACTTTCTGGAAAAACCGTTTGCCAGCGACGCCCTGCTCGACAGCGTGCGCCGGGCGCTGGCCCTTCGCGCACTGGTGCTGGACAACCGCAGCCTGCGCCTGGCGCTCAGCGATCGTCAGCAACTGAGCGCACGGCTGGTGGGGCAATCTTCGGCCATGCTGCGCTTGCGCGAGCAAATTGGCGCCCTTGCCGGGACCAAGGCCGACGTGTTGATTCTGGGCGAAACCGGCTCCGGCAAAGAAGTCGTCGCACGGGCGCTGCATGACCTGTCGAGCCGCCGCAACGGCCCGTTCGTGGCGATCAACGCCGGGGCGCTGGCCGAGTCGGTGGTCGAGAGTGAACTGTTCGGCCATGAACCCGGTGCCTTTACCGGCGCGCAAAAACGCCGTATCGGCAAATTCGAATTCGCCAATGGCGGGACGTTGTTCCTCGACGAAATCGAAAGCATGAGCCTGGATGTACAGGTCAAGTTGCTGCGTTTGCTGCAAGAGCGCGTGGTTGAGCGTTTGGGCGGCAACCAGCTGATCCCGCTGGATATCCGGGTGATCGCCGCCACCAAGGAAGACCTGCGTCAGGCCGCCGACCAAGGGCGTTTTCGCGCCGACTTGTACTACCGGCTCAACGTCGCGCCGCTGCGTATTTCGCCATTGCGCGAGCGCGGTGAAGACGTGCTGGTGCTGTTCCAGCACTTTGCCGACGAGGCCAGCGCCCGCCACGGTCTGGCGCTCAACGTGTTGCAACCGGGCCAGCGGGCGCAGTTATTGCGCCACACCTGGCCGGGCAATGTGCGTGAACTGCAAAACGTCGCTGAGCGCTTTGCCCTGGGTCTGGAATTGGCCTTGGACGAAGGCGCTAGCGACGGCACAACGGCGTCAGACCTTGAGGTGTCTGGCAGCTTGAGCGAGCAGGTCGAACACTTCGAAAAGAGCCTGATTGCTGCCGAGCTTGAGCGTTCACACAGCTCGATGCGCAGCCTCGCCGAAGCGCTGGGCGTGCCGCGCAAAACCCTGCACGACAAATTGCGCAAGCACGGGCTGCACTTCGAGAGCGGCAGCCACCCTCACACCGATGAACTTGATTGACCTGAACAGGATCCGCGCATGAACCGCGACAGTCGTTATCTGGAATCCATCCTTCATCACGACATTCCGCTGACCCGTGAAATGGGCCTCAAAGTGGTTGCCTGGCATGATCGGCAATTGCGTTTGCACCTGCCGCTGGACGCCAACATCAACCACAAAAGCACCATGTTTGGCGGCAGCCTGTACTGCGGCGCGGTGCTGGCCGGTTGGGGCTGGTTGCATTTGAGCCTGCGCGAGGCCGGGATCGAAGACGGGCATATCGTGATTCAAGAAGGCCACATCAGCTACCCGCTGCCCGTGACCCAAGACGCCATCGCGCTCTGCGATGCGCCATCAGAGGCCGCGTGGAACAAGTTCCTGGCCATGTACAAACGCCACGGCCGCGCACGTTTAACCCTTGAAACGCGGATGATCAACGCCGACGGCGGGGACGATGCGGTGCGGTTTAGCGGGCAGTATGTGTTGCATCGGTAGTCTGCTGTTCGCCAAAACCTTGTAGGAGCGAGCTTGTCTCGCGATCTTTTAAAGATCAAAAGATCGCGAGGCGAGCTCGCTCCTACAGAGGGGTGGCTTTTAACCTTGCGCCAACGCCAACAACTGCTCACGCCACGGCGCCTTCGCGGGCAACGCCAAAAAATAGCCATTGAGCAGCGATTCCCGCGCCGGATACGTGAACGGCTGACCATCGAGCTGCAACACCACCCCGCCCGCCCCTTCAAGCACGCCTTGTGCGGCGGCTGTGTCCCATTGCGAGGTCGGCGCCAAACGCGGGTAACAATCTGCCGCGCCTTCAGCCAGCAAACAGAACTTCAATGAGCTGCCAATGTTGGCGGTTTCCAACTTCCCGACAGCCGTCTCCAGCCCGGCCAGTAAGCGCTCTTGCTCGGGGCTTGAATGCCGACGGCTGGCCACCACGATCAGCGGTTCTCCGGCGGGCGGCACGTCGCGCACATTGATCGGTACGATCACATCCGCATCTGCCCGCCAGGCGCCCAGGCCCGCGCCACCGTAGTAGCAACGACCACTGGTGGGCATTGAAACCACGCCGAACACCACGCGACCGTTCTCGATCAGAGCAATGTTGACGGTGAATTCTTCGCTGCCGGAGATGAACTCCTTGGTGCCGTCCAACGGGTCAACCAGCCACCAGCGGGTCCAGCCAGCGCGCACGCTCTGCGCGATGTTGGCGTCTTCTTCCGACAGCACCGGGATGCTTGGGTCCAACGCGGTCAGGCCATCGAACAAAATGTGGTGCGCCGCGAGGTCAGCTGCGGTGACCGGAGAGTTATCGTCTTTGGCGGTGACGGCAACATCCGCGCGCCAAAACGGCAAAATGGCCTCGCCCGCACGGTGCGCGAGTTCAATCACCGGGGCTAACAAGGGGTGTGCCAGGTTCACGGTTTGAACACTCCGCGCTGGGTCAACAGATCACGCGCCAGGTACAGCGCGGCCAAGGCACGGCCTTCGCTGAACTGCGGGTTTTGCACCAGGGTCGACAGCTCTCGCAAGTTGACCCGGTCAACCCGCATCGGCTCCGGCTCGTCGCCTTCGAGGTGGGCTTCGTACAGGTCAGATGCCAGCACCACCTGAATTTTCTGGCTCATGTACCCCGGCGACAACGACAGCTCAGTCAAATGCTCAAGCTGGCGGGCACCAAAGCCTGCTTCTTCTTTCAATTCACGCTCAGCGGCCGCCAGCACGTCTTCGCCCGGCTCGATCAAGCCTTTGGGCAACGAGACTTCATATTCGTCGGTGCCGCCACAATATTCTTCGACCAGGATGGCGTGTTCGGCATCAATCATTGCCACGATCATGACCGCGCCATAGCCGTTACCGCGCCCCACCAGCCGCTCGTAAGTGCGCTCAACGCCATTGGAAAAGCGCAGTTGCACTTCTTCGACCCGAAACAATCGGCTACTGGCAACAATTTCACGGGCAAGTACGGTGGGTTTTTGGCGCATAGCGGCTCCTCAATATGAACGGGTTACTATACCCCGGCTTTTCCGATTGTCTGTGTCGGATGTTTTTCTACTGTGGGAGAAGTTTTGCATGACAGCGTTACCTTGGCGCGACATTGATACCGTTCTGCTGGACATGGACGGCACACTGCTCGACCTGCACTACGACAACCACTTTTGGCTCGAACACCTGCCGAAGCGCTATGCCGAGCTGCATGGCATCAGCCGCGCCATGGCCGACCTTGAGCTCACGCCGCTGTTTGAAAACAACGCTGGCCAGTTGAAGTGGTACTGCCTGGACTTCTGGAGCCGCGAGCTGAAGATCCCGGTGCGTGAACTCAAGCTCGAAACCGCCCACCTGATTGCCCTGCGCCCGGATGCAGACACCTTTTTAGCGGCGATCAAACAGGCTGGCAAGCGGGTGATTCTGATCACCAACGCGCACCGCGATTCGTTGTCATTGAAGCTGGAGCGCATCGAACTGGCGCCGTATTTCGAGCGCCTGATCAGCTCCCACGATTACGGCTTCCCCAAGGAAAGCCCGGCGTTTTGGGATGCCCTGCAAGCCGATATCGGCTTTGACCCGAGCCGCAGCCTGTTTATCGACGACACCTTGCCGATTTTGCGCAGCGCCCGTGCATTCGGCATCGGCCACTTGCTGGCGGTCAAACAGCCAGACAGCAAAAAAGGCCCGAAAGACACCGAAGAGTTCGCAGCACTGGGGGATTATCGCGAGTTGCTGGAAGGGCTTTGAACACACGGCCACCACCAATCGTGGGAGCGGGCTTGCTCGCGATAGCATCGACGCGGTTATTCTGACAAACCGCATCGCCTACATCGCGAGCAAGCCCGCTCCCACAAGAGGGTGTGAGGTTACTCAGGAATACGCAGTGTCTGGCCTGGGTAGATTTTGTTCACGTCTTTGAGCAGCGGTTTGTTGGCTTCAAAGATTTTGTTGTACTGGTTAGCGTTGCCATACACCCGCAGCGAAATCGCGCTCAGGGTGTCGCCTTTTTGCACCACGACAAAACGCGAAGCCACAACAGCCGGACCGGTCACAGTGATCTGGTCGTCAACACTGGCGACGCCTTCAATGTTGCCAGCGGCCAAGACGATTTTTTCTTTCTCTTCTTGCGACGCGGCTTCGCCGGTGAGGGTTATCTTGTCGCCCTCAACCTCAGCTTTGATATTAGGATTGCCCAAGCCCACGTCCGCTACGTGCTTTTTGAGTTCGTCTGAGGCATTGGCATTACCCGGTGTAAACAGGTGGGCTAGCTTTTCACCTGCTTCTTTCACAAAGCTTAAAAGGCTCATCGGTCACGCTCCTGAAGGTTGAAATATCCAGAGACCTAAGCGTAGACCATCATTCCTGGAGCAACGATGGACATCAAACAGCTGAAATTCCTCATTGCCCTGGATGAAACCCGGCATTTCGGCCAGGCCGCTGCCCGTTGCCATATCACCCAGCCCACGCTGTCGATGCGCCTGCGCAGCCTTGAACAAGAGCTCGACCTGCAACTGGTCAACCGTGGCCAGCGTTTCGAAAGCTTTACCGCACCGGGTGAGCGCGTGCTCGCCTGGGCGCGTACGGTGCTGGCGGCCTACGACGGCTTGCAGGCCGAAGCGGCGGCCTGCCGCGGCAATTTGATCGGTACGTTGCGCCTGGGCGTGGTGCCGCTTTCAAGCTTCGACCCGCTGCCTTTATTGCAGCGCCTGCACCAGCAACACCCGGAGCTGCGCTTTGAACTGTCGGCCCTGAGTTCGGAACATATTCTTGAGCAACTGGCCAGCAACCAGCTCGACATTGGTGTGTCGTATCTGGACCGCCTCGACCACGAACGCTTTGACTCTCTGGCCCTGGGCATCACCCGAATGGGCTTACTTTACGACCAACGGCATTTCAACTTTGGCGAACAGCCCCTGAGCTGGGAGGCGCTGATTGAGTTGCCGCTGGGGCTGCTCAGCGGCGGCATGCACTTTCGCCAATCCATAGATCACAACTTCCACAGCCGTGGCCTCACGCCCCGCCCTTTGTTACAAACTGATGCCGTGCATCAGTTGCTGCAAGCGGTCCACGCGGGGCTCTGCTGCGCGGTCATGCCGCTGGAAGGCGGGCTTGAAGCGCTGACGGACACCTTGCGCCTGCACCCCATTGAAGACGCCCAAACCCTGGCCCAGCAGGGGTTGATCATGCGCCGGGAGGCGCCGCGTTCGGCGTTGGCAGAAGCCTGTTTTGCGCTGTTTCAGAAATCACTCAACCCGTCTTGATCGACGCCATCTATCAGCAGATCAACGCTAGCGATTAGACGCGACTTAGTGTCGCGCCTACGCTTAGGGTCATAGACCACGTTGGTAAAGCCCTATGAACGCCAAGCGCCCTTTGTGCGCGGCGCCCGCTATCAGTACGCCCGCGCCTGCTGCCAGCCAGACTTATCAGTACGTCACGCTCGACCACAGCAGTGGCGCAGAAACGGCGCTGGCTGAAGAAGTGGCCCTGGCGATTGCCTACAACGGCATCAGCCAGGCCGTGATGCTGGTGACGCCGACCGACCTTGAAGACTTTATCGTCGGCTTCAGTTTGGGCAGCGGCATCATCCATGACGCCAGTGAAATCTACGACCTCAAGCTCAGCGGCTCAGGCTCGGCGCAGTACGCGCAGGTCGAGATCGCCAGCCGGGCGTTCTGGAACCTCAAGCAGCAACGCCGCCAGCTGGCCGGTACCAGCGGCTGCGGGTTGTGTGGCGTCGAAGCGGTGGAGCAAGCGTTGCCGGACCTCAAGGTGCTGCCCGGTGCGCCATTGCCGCCCGCTCAGTGGCTGGACGGTTTGCGCCAGCGCATCAGCGAATTCCAGCCCTTGGGCCAACACTGCGGCGCGGTGCATGCGGCGGTGTATATGGATGCCAAGGGCGAACTGCTGATGGGCCGCGAAGACATCGGCCGGCACAACGCCCTGGACAAACTGATCGGTGCGCTGGTGCGCCAACACATCGACTTGAGCGGTGGCGCAGCGATTGTCACCAGCCGCTGCAGCCTTGAGCTGATTCAAAAAGTGTTGCGCGCCGGGATTCAAACCCTCATCAGCCTGTCCTCGCCCACGGGCCTGGCGCTGCAATGGGCCCGGCGTCACAACCTCAACCTTATTCATCTGCCACAAAAAAGCGCGCCACGGGTGTACAGCCCTGCGCAGGAGATTCAATCGTGAGCCTTCATCATCAAGCCGACCAAACCCCGACTCCGCGCTACAAGCCTTACAAAGGCCCGGCCGGCGGCTGGGGCGCACTGATCAGTGTGGCGCAGGCCTGGTTGACCAGCGACAACGCACTGAAAAACCTGCGCATGATGCTCAAGACCAACCAGAACGGCGGTTTCGACTGCCCGGGCTGCGCTTGGGGCGACTCGCCGGAAAGCGGCATGGTCAAGTTCTGTGAGAACGGCGCCAAGGCGGTGAACTGGGAAGCGACCAAGCGCCGGGTGGATGCGGCCTTCTTCGCTAAATACAGCGTCAGCGCGTTGCTGGAGCAAAGTGATTACTGGCTGGAATATCAGGGCCGCCTGACCGAGCCAATGCGCTACAACGCCGAAACCGATCATTACGAGCCCATCAGTTGGGACGCGGCCAACAGCGTGATCGCCCGTCATCTGCTGAACCTGTCGAGCCCCAACGAGGCCGAGTTTTACACCTCGGGCCGCGCCAGCAACGAAGCGGCTTATCTGTATCAACTGTTTGTGCGGGCCTTCGGCACCAACAACTTTCCGGACTGCTCCAACATGTGCCACGAAGCCAGCGGTGTGGCGCTGGCGCAAAGCATCGGGGTCGGTAAAGGCACCGTGACGTTCGACGACTTTGAACACGCCGACGCGATTTTCGTGCTGGGGCAGAACCCCGGCACCAACCACCCGCGCATGCTTGAACCGCTGCGTGAGGCGGTTAAACGCGGCGCTCAAGTGGTGTGCGTCAACCCGCTAAAAGAGCGGGGCCTGGAACGCTTCCAGCATCCGCAACACCCTCTGGAAATGCTCACCAACGGCGACCGCCCGACCAACACCGCCTACCTGCGCCCGGCGCTGGGCGGCGACATGGCGTTGCTGCGCGGCATGGCCAAGTTCCTGCTGCAATGGGAGCGCGATGCACAGGCGGCGGGCGAGCCGGCGGTGTTCGACCACGCGTTTTTGAATGAACACACCTCGGGCATCCTCGATTACATCTCCAGCCTGGACGACACCTCTTGGGAGCACATCGTCGAGCAGTCGGGCCTCACCTTGGTGGACATTGAGCGCGCCGCGCGCATGTACCTCAAGGGCAAGAACGTAATCATGTGCTGGGCGATGGGCATCACCCAGCACCGCCATTCGGTCCAGACCATTCAGGAAATCGCCAACCTGATGCTCCTGCGCGGCAACATCGGCCGCCCTGGCGCGGGCCTGTGCCCGGTGCGTGGCCACAGTAACGTGCAGGGCGACCGCACCATGGGCATCAACGAACGCCCACCGGTGGCCTTCCTTGATGCGCTGGAGCGCCGCTTCAATTTCAAAGTACCGCGTGAAAACGGCCACAACGTGGTCGAAGCCATTCACGCCATGCTCGAAGGCCGAGCCAAGGTGTTTATCGGCCTGGGCGGCAACTTTGCCCAAGCCACGCCCGACAGCCCGCGCACGGCCGAAGCGCTGCGCAATTGCGACCTGACGGTGCAGATCAGCACCAAGCTCAACCGCAGCCATTTGATGCATGGCAAAGAGGCGCTGATTTTGCCGTGCCTGGGCCGTACCGACATCGACCATCAGGCCGAAGGTCCGCAAGCGGTCACCGTTGAAGACTCGTTCAGCATGGTCCACGCCTCCAATGGCCAGCTCAAGGCACTGTCGAATCAAATGCGCTCGGAGCCTGCCATCATCGCCGGGATTGCCGCTGCCACATTGGGCACGCACCCCATCGACTGGAACTGGATCGTGGCCGACTACGGCCGCATTCGCGAGCTGATTGCCGACACCATTCCAGGATTCAAAGACTTCAACACGCGCATCCAGAACCCTGGCGGTTTCTACCTCGGCAACTCGGCCGGGGCGCGCCAGTGGAACACCCCGACCCAGCGCGCAAACTTCCGCATCAATGCGTTGCCGCAAGACCTGATCGACGCCCGCACCCGCGCCACGGGCAAGCTGCCGGACCTGATCCTGCAATCCATGCGCTCCCACGATCAGTACAACACCACCATCTACGGCCTCGATGACCGTTATCGTGGGGTCAAGGGCCAGCGCGACGTGCTGTTCGTCAACGAAGCCGACATCATCCGCCTGGGCTTCAAGCCGGGGCAGAAGGTCGACATCGTTTCGATTTGGGATGACCAGCATGAACGTCGGGTGAAGAACTTCACCTTGCTGGCGTTTGATATTCCGGCCGGGCAAGCCGCGGCTTACTACCCGGAGGTCAACCCGCTGGTGCCGCTGGAAAGCACCGGCGATGGCAGCCACACGCCAACGTCAAAATTCGTCGCGATATGCCTGGAAGCAGCCAGCCCGTCGAGATTGATCATGGCGAAGGCGAGCTAAGCGGCTACAGGGCTTTCAAACTGTTTTATTCAGGCACAAAAAAAGGCTGCTTTGGTTAAAAGCAGCCTGTCTGAACGAGAGATAGACTCTCGAAAAGTTATTAAGTTCCCCATCAAAAACAATAACTTAGGTAATTGTGTACAACTCGTGTTACTGGTCGGATTCCGATTGTAACCAACCCTTTTGAGCCTCAGGATCGCCCCGTCATTCTTTTGAGGCTCACCCATGAAGCTCACCTCCATTCTCTTGTTGTCCCTCGGCCTGGTCAGTGGCGTTGCCTCGGCCGGTGGCACCACCGAAGCCGGTGTAGGCGGCGCATTGGGCGGGGTGCTGGGCGCCGTGGTCGGCCAGCAACTGGGCGGTTCTACCGGCTCAACCATTGGTGCTGGTGTAGGCGG
>NZ_WIWK01000136.1:0-14856 GCF_009600165.1 Pseudomonas sp. FSL R10-0399 | reverse complement strand
GCGCCCGTGGCTGCCAGCAGCCTGGGCGGCCAGTTGACGCAACTGGTGCTGGGTCTGCTGCTGGTGCTGGGGCTGATCTTTGCCCTGGCCTGGGTGCTGCGTCGGGTTCAGCAAGGAGGCGCACGCCAGGGGCAGGTCATCGAACTGATCAGCTCGCGGGCCCTGGGCACCCGTGACCGGCTGGTGCTGGTGCAAGTGGGCAACGAGCAAATCCTGCTCGGCCTGACGCCGGGGCGCATCACCCCGCTGCATGTGCTCAAAGAGCCGGTTGCAGCGCCGGACACCACGCAACCGGCCACGCCTGAATTTGCCAAGCGGCTGATGGAAATCCTCGGCCAGCAAAAGGACAAGCCGTAATGCGTTTAGCTGTCGCACTGTTGTTGGCCTTGCTCGCGCCGGTCGCCTTGGCGGCCGACCCGTTGTCGATCCCGGCAATCACCCTGGGCACCGGCGCCAACGGGCAGCAGGAGTATTCGGTCAGCCTGCAAATCTTGCTGATCATGACCGCCCTGAGTTTTATCCCGGCGTTCGTGATGCTGATGACCAGCTTTACGCGGATCATCATCGTGTTTTCGATTCTGCGTCAGGCGCTGGGGCTGCAACAAACCCCGTCCAACCAGATACTCACCGGCATGGCGCTGTTCTTGACCCTGTTCATCATGGCGCCGGTGTTCGACAAGGTGAACCGCGACGCCCTGCAGCCGTACCTGGCGGAAAAACTCACGGCCCAGGACGCGATCCTCAAGGCGGAAGGGCCGATCAAGGACTTTATGCTGGCGCAGACCCGCACCAGCGACCTTGAGCTGTTTATGCGGTTGTCCAAGCGCACAGACATCCCGACGCCCGACGCGGCGCCGCTGACCATTCTGGTCCCCGCTTTCGTCACCTCCGAGCTTAAAACTGCATTCCAGATCGGCTTTATGATCTTCATTCCGTTCCTGATCATCGACCTGGTAGTGGCCAGTGTGCTGATGGCCATGGGCATGATGATGCTCTCGCCGTTGATCATCTCGTTGCCGTTCAAAATCATGCTGTTCGTGCTGGTGGACGGTTGGGCGCTGATTATCGGCACCCTGGCCAGCAGTTTCGGCGGAGTCTGAGCCCATGACCCCAGAAGTCGCAGTCGACCTGTTTCGCAATGCGTTGTGGCTGACCACGATGATGGTCGCGGTGCTGGTGATCCCCAGCTTGCTGGTGGGTTTGCTGGTGGCGATGTTTCAGGCGGCGACGCAAATCAACGAACAGACCTTGAGCTTTTTGCCGCGTTTGCTGGTGATGCTGGTCACCCTGATCGTGGCCGGGCCATGGTTGGTGCAAACCTTTATGGAATACATCCTGCAGTTGTACGGCAGTATTCCGCAGTTGATCGGCTAAATGTCGCTGCTGGCCCTGACGGATGCGCAGATCAGTACCTGGGTCGCCAGCTTTATGCTGCCGCTGTTTCGGGTGGGCGCGGTGCTGGCCACCATGCCGATCATCGGTACCACGCTGGTGCCCAAGCGCATCAAGCTGTTTCTGGCCTTGGCGATCACCCTGGCGATCATGCCCAGCTTGCCGCCGCTGCCCACCGTCAACCCGCTGGACCTTAGCGGCCTGATGCTGATTGCCGAGCAAATTATTATCGGTGCCTTGCTCGGCTTCTCGTTGCAGCTGTTTTTCCAGGCGTTTGTGGTGGCCGGACAAATCGTTGCGGTGCAGATGGGCATGGGCTTCGCCTCCATGGTCGACCCGGCCAACGGGGTCAACGTGGCCGTGATCGGGCAGTTTTTCACCATGCTGGTGAGCCTGCTATTTTTGTCCATGAACGGTCACTTGGTGGTGTTTGAAGTGCTCACCGAGAGCTTCACCACGTTGCCGGTTGGCGGCGGGCTGATGACTAATCATTACTGGGAAATCGCCAACAAACTGGGCTGGGTCCTGGGCGCAGCCCTGTTGCTGGTGCTGCCGGCGATCACCGCCTTGTTGGTGGTCAACATCGCGTTTGGCGTCATGACCCGTGCGGCCCCGCAACTCAACATCTTTGCCATCGGTTTTCCGCTGACCCTGGTGCTGGGCATGGTCATTCTGTGGATCAGCATGGCCGACATTCTCAATCAGTATCAGCCGCTGGCCTCCGAGGCTTTGCAGTTTTTACGTGAACTGGCACAGGCGAAATAGCCATGGCAGAGAGCGAGAGCGGCGCCGATAAAACAGAAGACCCCACGGAGAAACGAAAAAAAGACTCCAGGGAAAAGGGCGAAATCGCGCGCTCTAAAGAACTCAATACCTTGGCGATCATGCTCGCCGGGTCGGCCGGGCTGCTGATTTTTGGCGGGGCGCTGGCCGAAGACCTAATGGAAGTGATGCGCTACAACTTCAGCATCAGCCGCGAGACCTTGTACAACACCGACTCCATGGCCGCCTTTTTGCTGCACTCGGGCAAAATCGCCCTGATTGCCTTGCAGCCGGTGCTGATCACCTTATTGATCGCCGCCATCGTCGGCCCCATCGCCCTCGGTGGCTGGCTATTTGCTGCGGGCAGCCTGGCCCCCAAATTCAGCCGCATGAACCCGCTGGCGGGGCTTAAACGCATGTTCTCGGCCAAGGCGCTGGTGGAACTGCTCAAGGCGCTGGCCAAGTTTTTCATCATCCTGATCGTCGCCTTGCTGGTGTTGAAATCCGACATCGACGACCTGCTGCGCATCGCCCATGAGCCCCTGGAGCTGGCGGTGATCCACAGCCTGCAAGTGGTGGGCTGGAGTGCGTTGTGGATGGCCTGCGGGTTGATCTTGATTGCCGCCGTCGACGTGCCGGTGCAGTTGTGGGAAAGCCATAAGAAACTGCTGATGACCAAGCAGGAAGTGCGCGACGAACACAAGGACCAAGAAGGCCGGCCCGAAGTTAAACAGCGCATTCGCCAGGTGCAGCGTGAAATGTCCCAGCGCCGCATGATGAGCGCCATCCCCGATGCCGACGTGATCATCACCAACCCGACGCACTACGCCGTGGCCCTCAAATACGACCCCGAAAAGGGCGGGGCGCCGATGTTGCTGGCCAAGGGCAGCGACTTTTTGGCGCTGAAAATTCGAGAAATCGGCGCCAAGCACAACATCCTGCTGCTGGAGTCCCCGGCGCTGGCGCGCTCGATCTACCACTCCACCGAACTTGAGCAGGAGATCCCGGCGGGCCTCTACCTGGCCGTGGCGCAGGTGCTGGCGTACGTCTACAAGATCCGCCAGCACCAGGCGGGCAAAGGCAAGCGGCCTGACCCGCTGAAAGACCTGCCGATTCCGCCGGATTTACGCCGCGATGACTAAATGTGAAGCCAAGAGCTGACAAGCGGTGAAAATTTGAAGACGGACTGTCATTTCTGACAGTAGAGGCTTTGCGCAAACCTGCTTAACTTGAGAGGTCGAGTGCTTTTGGTTCGTGTGCAGGCAATGGAGATGCGCGATGTCGATCGAGTTAACCCTTATTCCCAATGGCTCTATCAAAACCTGTGTGTTGAGTGATTCCCGAGAAAAAGCCAAGGTGGATCTTGAGGGGTTGTTCCCGAAGTTTCCTGCGCTGGACGGCACATTTGCGATTTTTTGGCTGGATCAATTGCAAGGCCGCCACATTGTGGGCTTCAGCACGGAAGGCACTAATTTGCTGGCCGTCATTTCCTTGCCCACGGTGCCCCACAGCAGCGGGCGAGAGCAGTACTACAGCGCGATCGTTGAGCGCTGCTACAAAGAGCGTGATTCGATACTGACGTTTATGCGCAAGTCATTGAGCTTTGAAGGCATCAACGGGCGCTGTGTGCGCAGTTTTATCCTGTACAAACTTATCCGCCAGTTGCAGCTGGACAGCGTGCCGGTGTGGGAAGAACACCCGCATGTACGGGATGGGCGTTGTGGCGCCATTTTGATTGGTGGTTGCGGCTCTGACCGCTATGAGCCCAACCGCAAGATAGACGTCGTGTTCGGTTCAAACAGCAGCGCGTGCCTGGTGATTGACCTGGGCGAATGGCGCTGGAACTGAGCCTCACTTTTTTGCCTCGCCAGAGGCAGATCAAAAGATCGCGAGCAAGCTCGCTCCTACAGATTTTTGTGTTTGCCTGCCGATTTATCGGCAGCTTCGCACAGCGTTGGCGCTTGCCGCTGTTATACCCCGACGCTTATAGTCCGCGCTCGCCCTCATGGCGACCAGGTTTGGCGACTTGGAACCTAACCGTAGATGCAGAAGCGTTGTGAGTCCTTGTGCGCGCAATTTGTGGGTTGCAAGGCTTTATGGCGGTTGTGCGTGGGAGACCTTTGGGTCTGCCGGAGTTTCTATGGTTATCCGGTTCGCCAACCCGCGTACAGCTGCCACCCATTCGTTTGGCGACGATGGGGGCTTTTGCTTTTAACCATTGGACATAACTTATGACGCATTCCCCGTATATCCCGCTGACCGCCATTGACTGCACCATTCCCGCCTTATTGATCGACCGCAATGCGCCACTGGATGTGTTGCATGCCAACGCGGCTGCCCGTGTTTTGGCGGTCACCCAACTGATGGAAACCTTTGCCAGCCGCGAACTGGCCGAGGCCGACGCCATTGATCTCAAACACCTGGCCAGCACCGCAGTGTTATTGCTGCGCGATGGCTGTGACGTGCTCGACGTGCTGGGCTGGCGATTAAGGCCGGTTTAACCCCTCCCCCGGTAGGAGCGAGCTTGTCTCGCGATCTTTTGATCTGTCTTGTGATCTGGTTTTTGATCTTGATCTACAGGCCCCTTCGGGAGGCCGTACGCCGGGGCAAGGCCTTTTTGGGTACTTTTGTGGCTGTTTGACAAAAGTGCCTCGCTGTAAGAGCGAAACCCGTAAAACGCCGTTGCGCATCGAATGGATATGTACACCTTTCAAGATCAAAAGATCGCGAGGCAAGCTCGCTCCTACAGATTTTTGTGTTTGCCTGCCGATTTATCGGCAGCTTCGTACAGTGTTGGCGCTTGCCGCTGTTGCACCCCGATGCTTATAGTCCGCGCTCGCCCTCATGGCGACCAGGTTTGGCGACTTGGAATGAAAAGATGAATAACGTTAGTGCGTCTAACCATTGGACTTAACTTATGACGAATTCACCTTACATCCCGCTGACCGCCATTGACTGCACCATTCCCGCCTTATTGATCGACCGCAACGCGCCACTGGATGTGTTGCACGCCAACGCGGCTGCCCGTGTGTTGGCGGTCACCCAACTGATGGAAACCTTTGCCAGCCGCGAACTGGCCGAGGCCGACGCCATTGATCTCAAACACCTGGCCAACGCCGCAGTGTTATTGCTGCGCGATGGCTGCGACGTGCTCGACGTACTGGGCTGGCGCTTAAGGCCGATGTAACCACAACCCCTGTAGGAGCGAGCTTGCTCGCGATCTTTTGATCTTGATCCCCAGCTCGCGCCTACAGAGTTTGGATTTACCTCCCGGTGACGTGGCCTTTTGCCAAAGTTGGAAGGCTTCTTGCAGTGGCAGGCTTGCAGACGCATCTGGCGTCAAAAGTTTGCTAAAGGTTTAGGCATGTCATTGGATCGCTCTCAGTTAATCAACACCGCACGCAACGGTCTGGCCGGTTTGGGTCACGGGCAGTTGGGCGTACCGCTGTTGCTGCTGGTGATGCTGGCAATGATGATGTTGCCCATCCCGGCGTTTCTGCTGGATGTGTTTTTTACCTTCAACATCGCGCTGTCGATTGTGGTCTTGCTGGTGTGCGTGTACGCGCTGCGCCCGCTGGATTTCGCGGTGTTCCCCACCATTTTGCTGGTCGCGACGCTCATGCGCCTGGCGCTCAACGTGGCGTCGACCCGGGTGGTGATGCTCCACGGCCAGGAGGGCCACGCCGCTGCCGGTAAGGTGATCCAGGCCTTCGGTGAGGTGGTGATCGGCGGCAACTATGTGGTCGGTATGGTGGTGTTCGCGATTTTGATGATCATCAACTTCGTGGTGGTGACCAAGGGGGCCGGGCGGATCTCCGAAGTGAGCGCGCGCTTTACCCTCGACGCCATGCCCGGCAAACAAATGGCGATTGACGCCGACCTCAACGCCGGGCTGATCGATCAGAACCAGGCCAAGCTGCGCCGTCAAGAAGTCGCCCAAGAGGCCGAGTTCTATGGCTCCATGGACGGTGCCAGCAAGTTTGTGCGCGGTGACGCCATTGCCGGTCTGTTGATCCTGTTTATCAACCTGATCGGCGGCATGGCCGTGGGCATCTTCCAGCACAGCATGAGTTTTAGCGAAGCGGGCAAGGTCTACGCCTTGCTGACCATCGGTGACGGTCTGGTGGCGCAATTGCCGTCGCTGCTGTTGTCGACCGCCGCCGCGATCATGGTGACCCGTGCTTCGGGCTCCGAAGACATGGGCAAGCAAATCAATCGCCAGATGTTCGCCTCGCCCAAGGCGCTGGCGGTGTCTGCCGGTTTGATGGCGGTGATGGGGATCGTGCCGGGCATGCCCCATGTGTCCTTCCTCAGCCTGGCTGCTGTGGCCGGTGGCGCTGCCTACTGGATGTGGAAAAAACAGAACGTGGCCAAGGTTCAGGCCCTGCAAGAAGTGCAGCGCCAACAAGAGCTGCTGCCTTCGCCCGCCCGTGCCCAAGAGACCAAAGAGCTGGGCTGGGATGACGTCACGCCCATCGACATGATCGGCCTGGAAGTGGGCTATCGCCTGATCCCGCTGGTGGACCGCAACCAGGGCGGGCAATTGCTGGCGCGGATCAAGGGCGTACGTAAAAAGCTGTCCCAAGACCTGGGCTTTTTGATGCCCACCGTGCACATCCGCGACAACCTCGACCTGGCGCCGAGCGCCTATCGCCTGACACTCATGGGCGTGATTCTGGCCGAAGCCGAGATCTACCCGGACCGCGAACTGGCGATCAACCCCGGCCAGGTGTTTGGCACCCTCAACGGGATCACCGCCAAAGACCCGGCCTTTGGTCTGGAAGCAGTGTGGATCGAGGTCAGCCAGCGTAGCCAGGCGCAATCGCTGGGCTATACCGTGGTCGATGCCAGTACGGTGGTGGCGACGCACCTTAACCAGATTCTGTACAAGCATTCCCATGAGCTGATTGGCCATGAGGAAGTGCAGCAACTGATGCAATTGCTGGCCAAGTCGTCGCCTAAATTGGCTGAAGAGTTGGTGCCGGGCGTGTTGAGCCTGTCGCAGTTGCTCAAAGTGTTGCAGGCGCTGCTGGCCGAGCAGGTGCCGGTGCGCGATATACGCAGCATTGCCGAAGCCGTCGCTAACAATGCCCACAAGAGTCAAGATACTGCCGCTTTGGTTGCCGCCGTGCGCGTCGGCTTGTCCCGCGCCATCGTGCAAAGCATTGTCGGCGTTGAGTCTGAGCTGCCTGTGATCACCTTGGAGCCAAGGTTGGAACAAATATTGCTCAATAGTTTGCAGAAGGCCGGACAAGGCCAGGAAGACGGTGTGTTGCTGGAGCCAAGCATGGCAGAAAAACTCCAGCGCTCACTCATCGACGCAGCGCAGCGTCAGGAGATGCAAGGCAACCCGGTGATCTTGCTGGTGGCAGGCCCGGTACGCGCGATGCTTTCGCGGTTTGGCCGTTTGGCGGTGCCCAACCTGCATGTGCTGGCGTACCAGGAAATTCCTGACAACAAGCAAGTGACCATCGTTGCGACAGTGGGCCCTAACGGCTGAGGGTTTGATCTATGCAAGTGAAGCGATTTTTCGCCGCCGACATGCGTCAGGCCATGAAACTCATTCGTGATGAATTGGGCGCGGATGCCGCCATTATTGGCAATCGCCGGATCGCCGGCGGTGTTGAGTTGACCGCAGCGCTGGACTACAAGCTGTCCGCGCTGGCACCGCGGGTGCCGAACGTTGAGCTGGAAGAAGAACTGCGCAAGACCCAGTCCAAGATTGTCTCGGCTCAGGCCGAGTTGAGCTTGCGCGCAGAAGGCGACACTGATGCCAGCCGCCAGTTGTTTGCCGGCTTGCCGCTGACCGCCGCCGAGCCGTTGATTGAGCCGCGCTTTGACGAACCGTCGCGGCCACAGCCTGCACCTGCACCGGCGCCATCGATTGACCAGCGGGTGTTTGACGACATGCGCAATGAGCTGAACGGCCTGCGCGAGTTGCTCGAAGTGCAGCTGGGCTCGCTGGCCTGGAACCAGTTGCAAGGCTCAAGGCCTGAGCAGGCCAATTTGTGGCGGCGTTTGCAGCGCATCGGTTTGTCCGGTCCGTTGTCCCACAGTTTGTTGACCCAGGTGACCGAGATTGAAGAACCGCGTCAGGCCTGGCGCATGTTGTTGGCGCACCTGGCCCGGATGATTACCACCCCTGAACTGGAGCCGCTGGAAGAGGGCGGTGTGATCGCGATGGTCGGTCCTGCAGGCATGGGTAAAACCACAACGCTGGCCAAGCTGGCGGCACGTTATGTGCTCAAGTACGGCGCGCAAAATATTGCATTGGTGAGCATGGACAGCTTTCGTATCGGCGCCCAGGAGCAGCTTAAAACCCTGGGGCGCATTCTCAATGTGCCGGTGACCCACGTGGCCCCCGGCCAGTCGTTGGGCCAAACCCTCGAGCCGCTGGCGCGCAAGCGCGTGGTGCTGGTCGACACCGCCGGGCTGCAAGCCAGTGACCCGGCGTTGCGCCTGCAACTGGACAGCCTCGCCGGGCGCGGGATCAAGGCGCGCAATTATCTGGTCCTCGCCACCACCAGCCAGAAGCAGGTGCTGTCGGCCGCGTATCTGAGCTACAAGCGCTGCGGGCTGGCCGGTTGCATTCTGACCAAGCTGGATGAAACCGCCAGCCTTGGCGAAGTACTGAGTCTGGCGATCAGCAATGACCTGCCCGTGGCGTACCTCACGGACGGTCCGCGGATCCCGGACGATCTGCACTTGCCGCGCCGCCACCAATTGGTGAGCCGGGCGGTGAGTGTGCAAATGCAGGAAGAACCCAGCGAAGAAGCCATGGCCGATATGTTCGCTGACATTTACCACAGCCCGCCCAAACGGGTTGGCTAGGGTAAAGATGAAAACGTTGCAATGTACCTACATTGAAGGTCTGCACAGTGTTGTTCCTGGGGGAACACGCAGCACTCTCTGTAGCCGCGTCTAAGTAAGACAAGGTAAAAAAAGATCATGGGCAGCATGCATCCCGTACAGGTGATCGCAGTGACCGGCGGCAAGGGTGGCGTCGGTAAAACTAACGTGTCAGTCAATTTGTCCATCGCGCTGGCCGAACTGGGCAGGCGCGTCATGTTGATGGACGCCGACCTCGGGTTGGCGAATGTTGATGTCCTGTTGGGGCTGACACCGAAATTTACCCTGGCCGATGTGGTCGAGGGTCGCTGCGAGCTGCGTGATGTATTGCTCCTGGGCCCCGGCGGGATTCGTATCGTGCCCGCCGCGTCTGGCGCCCAGAGCATGGTGCAGTTGAGCCCTGCGCAACACGCCGGCCTGATCCAGGCGTTCAGCGACCTGAGCGACAATCTCGATGTGCTGGTGATTGATACCGCCGCCGGGATCGGTGAGTCGGTGGTCAGTTTTGTCCGCGCAGCCCAGGAGGTTTTGCTGGTGGTGTGTGACGAGCCGACCTCCATTACTGACGCCTATGCGTTGATCAAACTGCTTAACCGTGACTACGGCATGAACCGTTTTCGGGTGTTGGCGAACATGGTCCAGAGCCCGCAAGAAGGGCGCAACCTGTTCGCCAAGCTGACCAAAGTGACTGACCGTTTTCTTGACGTTGCCCTGCAATATGTGGGCGCCGTGCCGTACGACGAGTGCGTGCGCAAGGCCGTGCAAAAGCAGCGCGCCGTGTACGAAGCATTCCCGCGTTCCAAGTGCTCCCTGGCGTTCAAGGCTATCGCGCAAAAGGTCGATACCTGGCCGTTGCCGGCTAACCCCCGTGGCCACCTGGAGTTCTTTGTCGAACGTTTGGTACAGCAAGCAGGTGGAGGACGAGTCTGATGACTGCCAGCGGCTATCGCATGTACAGCAAGCCGTCACGTGACAGCCAATATGAGCTGATCGAGCGCTATGCGCCGTTGGTCAAACGCATCGCTTATCACCTGTTGGCGCGTCTGCCTGCCAGCGTGCAAGTGGACGACCTGATTCAGGCCGGGATGATCGGCCTGCTCGAGGTCTCGAGCAAGTACGACGCCACCAAGGGCGCGAGTTTTGAGACCTACGCCGGCATTCGCATTCGCGGTGCCATGCTTGATGAAGTGCGCAAGGGTGACTGGGCGCCACGCTCGGTGCACCGCAATACGCGCATGGTCAGTGACGCAATTCGCGTTATTGAAGCAAAAACCGGCTGTGACGCTAAAGATCACGAGGTTGCGGCCGAACTCCAGTTAAGCCTTGATGATTATTACGCCATCTTGAACGACACCCTGGGCAGTCGTCTGTTCAGCTTCGACGACCTGTTGCAGGACGGCGAGCACGAGGGGCTGCATGAAGATGGCGCCAGCGCGCACCTTGAGCCGTCGCGAGACCTCGAAGACGAGCGCTTTCAGGCCGCGCTGGCCGAGGCCATCAGCTTGTTGCCCGAGCGTGAGCGGCTGGTGTTGGCGCTGTACTACGACGAAGAGCTCAACCTCAAGGAAATCGGTGAGGTGCTGGGGGTCAGCGAGTCGCGTGTCAGCCAGTTGCACAGCCAGTGCGCCGCCCGTTTGCGCGCACGCCTGGGGCAGTGGCGAGCGCATTAAGTATGTGGGAGCGGGCTTGCTCGCGATGCAGGCACCACGGTGTTTCAGGTACACCGCAGGGATTCTATCGCGAGCAAGCCCGCTCCCACGGTTGATTCAAGGCGTGTGTGAAACCGAATTGATTGAATGGCGCGGTCCGGTTGTGATCGCGTTTAAGA
The DNA here is from genome assembly GCF_009600165.1 of Pseudomonas sp. FSL R10-0399. Classification (NCBI taxonomy): domain Bacteria; kingdom Pseudomonadati; phylum Pseudomonadota; class Gammaproteobacteria; order Pseudomonadales; family Pseudomonadaceae; genus Pseudomonas; species Pseudomonas sp. FSL R10-0399. The sequence continues at coordinate 4,025 of NZ_WIWK01000136.1, read as the reverse complement.
CTGCTGGAGGTCGACTTGAACAAAGACATGAAAATCCTCATCGTTGATGACTTTTCAACGATGAGGCGGATCATTAAAAACCTGTTGCGTGACCTGGGGTTCACCAACACGGTCGAGGCGGATGACGGCACCACGGCGATTCCGATTCTCAATCTGGGGCATATCGACTTTCTGGTCACCGACTGGAACATGCCGGGCATGACCGGTATCGACTTGCTGCGCCATGTGCGTGCCGACGAAAAACTCAAGCACTTACCAGTCTTGATGGTCACCGCCGAAGCCAAGCGCGAGCAGATCATCGAGGCTGCCCAAGCCGGTGTAAACGGTTATGTGGTCAAGCCATTCACCGCCATCGCCCTCAAGGACAAGATCGAAAAGATCTTTGAACGCATCGGTTGAACGGTTCCCCGGGGGGCACTATGGAGCGGAAGGAATCAACAGTGGGCGAGTTTGAGTCGACCCTGAAAAAACATGCTCAAGAGCTGGTTGAAAGCCTTGAAAAAGGCCAGTTCGGCGACGCAGTACAGCTGATTCATGAACTGAACCAGACCCGCGATCGTGGCCTTTATCGTGAAGTCGGCAAGCTGACGCGTGAATTGCACAGCGCGATTGTCGATTTTCATATTGATCCGACCATGCCGCGCGCCGAAGAAGTGTCGCAGATCACGGATGCGACCGAGCGCTTGGCTTATGTTGTGAAGCTAACGGAAGCCGCCGCTAACCGGACCATGGATCTGGTCGAGAACTGCACGCCGCTGGTCAATGGCCTTGGCCAGGAAGCCAAGGCTTTGAGCGCGGACTGGGGGCGTTTTATGCGCCGCGAAGTCGGTGCGCAAGAGTTCCGCGAGCTGGCACGTCGGGTAGACAGTTTTTTGACGCGCAGCGAAGCCGAACAGCAGATCGTCTCCAGTAACCTGACTGACATTCTGCTGGCCCAGGATTACCAGGACCTCACGGGTCAGGTGATCAAGCGGGTCACGCAGTTGGTCACCGACGTCGAGCAGAACTTGCTCAAGTTGGTGCTCATGGCCAGCCAGGTCGATCGCTTTGCCGGGATCGAACATGACCACGAAGCGCTGCGTGCTGAAAATAATTCGCAAAAAAACCTGACGAAGGGTGAAGGTCCGCAGATTCATGCCGATAAGCGTAGTGACGTCGTATCCGGCCAGGATGATGTAGACGATTTGCTGTCCAGTTTAGGTTTCTAGGTCTTGAGTAGGCGTGCGGGCGCTGTTGTCCGGCGCTGAAAGGTCCTCCTTCAAGGAGCACACACATGAGCTTCGGCGCCGATGAAGAAATCCTTCAGGATTTTTTGGTTGAGGCCGGCGAAATTTTAGAGTTGCTGTCCGAACAACTGGTCGAGCTGGAAAGCCGACCGGATGATGCAGACTTGCTCAATGCTATTTTTCGCGGTTTTCACACTGTAAAAGGAGGCGCCGGCTTCCTGCAGCTCAATGAGTTGGTGGAGTGCTGCCACATCGCCGAGAACGTGTTCGACATCCTGCGCAAGGGTGAGCGCAGCGTCGACGCAGAATTGATGGACGTGGTGCTTGAAGCCCTGGACGCCGTCAACGGGATGTTTGCCCAAGTGCGCGAGCGCAGCCCGATCACCGCCGCCAGCCCTGAGTTGCTGGCCGCGCTGGCGCGTTTGGCCGAGCCTGGTGCTGCCCCGGCAGCGGTCGAAGCGCCTGCTGTGGTGGTCGAGGCCGTATCTAACGATAGCACCGGCGACATTACCGATAACGAATTTGAACAACTGCTCGACTCGCTGAATGCGGTCAAGGCTGATGCGGCGCTTGTCGAACAGGCCTCTGACGACGCGACCCTGAGCGACGAAATCAGCGACGCCGAGTTCGAGTCATTGCTTGATCAGTTGCACGGCAAAGGCAAGTTCTCTGCGAACGCCGTGGCCACGCCCGCAGCCGCTTCAGCTCCGGCAGCATCTGCTGCGGCCAGCAATGAAATCACTGACGATGAATTCGAGGCGCTGCTGGACCAATTGCACGGCAAGGGCTCGTTCAGCGCAGACGCCCTTGAGGCTGTCGCCGCTGCCCCTGCTGACGTCGCGGCTGAACCCGTCGCGGACACGCCGGCAGCCCACATCACCGATCAAGAATTTGAAGCCCTGCTCGACGAGTTGCATGGCAAAGGCCAGTTTTCGGCCGAAAGCCCAGCGGTCGCCGCTACCGTCAGTGCGGTTGCAGCGCCAGTCGCGAGCAAGGTCCAAGCCAAACCCGAAGCCAAGCCTGCCGCCCCACGCCCGGCCCCTGCCCGGGCAGCACCGGCACCGCAGGAAAAACCGGTGGCCAGCGAAGCCGAAACCACGGTGCGGGTGGACACTGCGCGGCTCGACGAGATCATGAACATGGTCGGCGAGCTGGTGCTGGTGCGTAACCGCCTGGTGCGCCTGGGCCTGAGCATTCATGACGAGGCCATGGCCAAGGCGTTGTCCAACCTCGACGTGGTTACCGCAGACCTGCAAACCTCGGTCATGAAGACCCGCATGCAGCCGATCAAGAAAGTCTTCGGCCGCTTCCCGCGTCTGGTTCGCGATTTGGCCCGCCAGCTGAAAAAAGAAATCAGCCTGGAACTGGTGGGCGAAGACACCGACCTCGACAAAAACCTCGTGGAGGCGCTGGCCGACCCGTTGGTGCACTTGGTGCGCAACGCGGTTGACCATGGCTGTGAAACCCCCGAAGAGCGCGAAGCGGCGGGCAAGTCGCGGTGCGGGCGGGTGGTGCTGTCGGCCGAACAGGAAGGCGACCATATCTTGCTGTCGATCTCTGACGACGGCAAAGGCATGGACGCCAATGTGCTGCGCGCCATCGCCGTCAAAAAAGGCCTGATGGACAAGGACGCCGCCGATCGCCTCAGCGAAAACGACTGCTACAACCTGATCTTTGCTCCGGGCTTTTCGACCAAAACCGAGATTTCTGACGTGTCGGGCCGTGGCGTGGGCATGGACGTGGTGAAAACCAAAATCGCCCAGCTCAATGGCTCGCTGGCCATTGAGTCGACCTTGGGCAAGGGCTCAAAAATCGTCATCAAAGTGCCGCTGACCCTGGCGATCATGCCGACCCTGATGGTCATGCTGGGCAATCAGGCGTTTGCCTTCCCGCTGGTCAACGTTAACGAAATTTTCCACCTGGACCTGTCACGCACCAACGTGGTTGACGGCCAGGAAGTGGTGATCGTGCGCGACAAAGCGTTGCCGCTGTTCTACCTCAAGCGCTGGCTGGTGGCCTCGGCCGCCCATGAAGAGCAACGCGAAGGGCATGTGGTGATTATCTCGATTGGCACCCAGCGCATCGGCTTTGTCGTCGATCAACTGGTCGGCCAGGAAGAAGTGGTGATCAAACCGTTGGGCAAAATGCTTCAGGGCACGCCGGGCATGTCGGGCGCCACCATTACCGGTGACGGTCGCATTGCCTTGATCCTGGATGTGCCGAGCATGCTCAAGCACTACGCCTCGCGGCGTATTTGATTCTCGTAGCAGGGGGCGCCAGCGTGCCCTGCCGCCTAACGGAGTGTTTATGGTAGTCAAGGTCCTGGTGGTGGACGATTCTGGGTTTTTCCGCCGTCGTGTGTCGGAAATTCTGTCGGCTGACCCGACGATTAAAGTGATCGGCACCGCCACCAATGGCAAGGAAGCAATTGATCAGGCGTTGGCGCTCAAGCCCGACGTGATCACCATGGACTACGAAATGCCGATGATGGACGGCATCACCGCGGTGCGCCACATCATGCAGCGCTGCCCGACGCCGGTCTTGATGTTCTCGTCGCTGACCCATGAAGGCGCGCGCGTGACCCTCGATGCGCTGGACGCCGGGGCCGTGGACTTCCTGCCGAAGAATTTCGAAGACATCTCGCGCAACCCCGACAAGGTCAAACAGCTGCTGTGTGAAAAGGTCCATACCATTTCGCGCAGTAACCGGCGCATGTCCAGTTACAGCGCGCCGCCGCCCGTTGCCGCACCGGCACCTGTGAGCCGTGCTCCGCTAGGTGGGGCGCCCACGCCTGCACCC
>NZ_WIWK01000135.1:0-14879 GCF_009600165.1 Pseudomonas sp. FSL R10-0399 | reverse complement strand
GCCAATGCGGCAGGCAACACGCCCTGCACGGGCCGAATGGCCCCCGACAGCGCCAACTCACCCAAACACTCCACTTGCTCCAGCGCCTTGATGGGCAGTTGCCCGCTGGCGGCCAGAATGCCCAGCGCGATGGCCAAATCAAAACGCCCGCCGTCCTTGGGCAGGTCGGCGGGCGCCAGATTGAGGGTGATACGCCGCGCGGGAAACTCCAGGCTGGAATTGATAATCGCGCTGCGGACCCGGTCTTTGCTTTCTTTGACTGCAGTTTCCGGCAGCCCGACCAAGGTCAGCGCGGGCAACCCATTGGCCAGATGCGCTTCGACCGTCACCACGGGCGCCTCGACGCCCACTTGGGCGCGGCTATACACAATCGCCAGAGACATGACTCATTCCTTGAGTTCGCAAAGCACGCATCCTGCGCGAATCGTGAGCCAAGGGTGGCGGGGGAATGGATACCGGATGTGACGGTTACCCCCCTGTAGGAGCGAGCTCGCCTCGCGATCTTTTGATTTTTTAAAAGATCGCGAGACAAGCTCGCTCCTACAGGCGCACTGAACGCTTACTGCGGGCCTTGCTTGTGAATCAACGCCGCCAGCGCGTCGTATTCTTCCGGCAACAAATCGGTCAGCGGGGCGCGCACCGGGCCTGCGCTGTGGCCAGAAATGGTGGCCCCGGCCTTGACGATGCTCACGGCGTAGCCTGCTTTGCGGTTGCGGATGTCCAGGTACGGCAGGAAGAAGTCGTCGATGAGCTTGCCCACGGTGGCGTGATCTTCGCGGGCAATGGCGTGGTAAAACTCCATCGCGGTTTTCGGGATGAAGTTGAACACCGCCGAGGAATACACCGGCACGCCCAGCGCTCTGTAAGCCGCGGCGTAGACTTCTGCCGTCGGCAAACCGCCGAGGTAGCTGAAGCGGTCGCCAAGGCGACGGCGGATCGAGACCATCAGTTCGATGTCGCCCAAGCCGTCCTTGTAGCCGATCAGATTCGGGCAGCGTTCTGCCAGGCGCTCCAGCAGCGGTGCGGTCAAACGGCAGACGTTGCGGTTGTAGACCACCACACCGATGTTCACCGACTTGCACACCGCCTCAACGTGGGCGGCAACACCGTCCTGGCTGGCTTCGGTCAGGTAGTGCGGCAACAACAGTAGCCCTTTGGCGCCCAGGCGCTCGGCTTCTTGCGCGTATTCGATGGCCTGACGGGTAGAGCCGCCAACACCGGCCAGAATCGGCACGCTGGTGGCGCAGGTATCGACCGCGGTTTTGATCACTTGCGAGTATTCGCTGGCCGCCAGAGAGAAAAACTCACCGGTGCCGCCTGCCGCGAACAAGGCAGACGCGCCATACGGGGCCAGCCATTCCAGGCGCTTGATGTAGCCCTCACGGTGAAAATCACCCTGAGCATTGAAATCGGTGAGCGGAAAAGACAGCAGGCCAGACGAGAGGATGGACTTAAGTTCTTGTGGATTCATTATTCGAACACCCTGAGTAATACGCTTCAGAAAGACGTCAGCCAGTGCTGATGTCGTATGTCATCGTACAACATGAATTTGAAACGCTCAAGAACACGAGTGCCGTCTCGCTTTTATCACCCGTTCAATCTCCCGCACTTACCTATACAGGTCCTGTTGTTTGCCCGTCCTTGAGGATCCCCTTCAGTTTTTAAGGCATTCAGACCGCACCTCAAATAAATCAGCAGACGCTCGTATTTTTCCTGATTTCAATGCAGATTGCCGATTGCGAAAACAGATCTCGTTGTCATACCATGTCGTACAACAATAGTAGGCGTAGAGTGACTCTCTACGAACCTCCACAACAGGCGGGTATTTTCATGAGTTTCGAAAGCCAGCGCGTCAAACAGATCTCTTCGTCCCCCAGCATGGTTATTTCCATGCGCGCCAAAGAATTAGCCAGCCAAGGCCGCGATATTGTCGACATGAGCCTGGGCGAACCTGACTTCGACACCCCTGCGCATATCATCGACGCGGCCTGCCAGGCCATGCGTGACGGCCATACCCGCTACACCGCCCCCCAAGGCACGCTCGCCCTGCGCCAGGCGATCTCGCGCAAACTGCAGCGCGAAAACGGCCTGACCTACAGCGTTGATGAGATCAGTGTCGGCAACGGCGCCAAGCAGGTGATTTTTAATACGTTCATGGCCACCCTCGAAGCCGGTGACGAAGTCATCATCCCGGCGCCGTACTGGGTGTCCTATTCCGATATTGTCACGCTCAATGGCGGCACCCCACGCGTGGTGCACTGCGGCATCGACGTCGGCTTCAAGCTCAGCCCGCAGGCATTGCGCGACCAACTCAATGACAAATCGCGCTGGCTGATCCTTAACACACCGTCCAATCCGAGCGGCGCCATTTACACCGAAGCCGAGCTGCAAGCCCTGGGCAAAGTGCTGGAGGACTTCCCCAATGTATTGGTGATGTCTGACGAGATTTACGAGCACGTGTTGCTGGCTGACCAACCCTTTGTCTCCTTCGCCACCGCATGCCCGCAACTGCGCGAACGCACCTTGTTGATCAACGGCGTGGCCAAGGCGTATGCCATGACGGGCTGGCGCATCGGTTACGCCGCAGGGCCCAAAGCGCTGATCGCAGCAGTCAGCAAGATCCAGTCGCAAAGCACCTCAGGCGCAAGTGCCATTTCTCAAGAAGCGTCCCGCGCCGCGCTGGACGGCCCGCAAGACTTCGTCGCCAGCAGCGCCCGCGAATACGCCGAGCGCGGCCGCTTGTTGGTCGAAGGTCTGCGTGAATGCGCCGGTTTGCGTATCGACGCGCCCGCCGGTGCATTTTATGCCTTCCCCGAATGCAGCCAGTTGCTGGGCCGCGTCAGCCCTCAAGGGCAAGTCATTGGCGATGATGTTGAACTGTCTGCGTATCTGCTCGATCAAGCTGGAGTCGCTGTCGTACCGGGCTTGGCCTTTGGCCTGCCAGGGTACTTTCGGCTGTCGTTTGCGACCTCTAGCGACCACATAAAAAAAGCTGTCATCCGTATCAACGAAGCCCTTTCAGCCTTGCGCTAAAACCTTCGTCCTTTGCTGTGCAAAAGCTGCCATAAAAATAGTCGGAGATCCCCATGTTCGATCACAAGAAAAAGCTGCTTGCCCTTATTGTCGGTGCTTGTCTGTGCACCGCTGTTCAGGCTGAAGACCTCACCGGAACCTTAAAAAAAATCAAGGAATCAGGCACCGTTACCCTCGGGTACCGTGACGCCTCTTTGCCCTTTTCTTATCTGAACGATGACCAGCAACCCATCGGCTACAGCATCGAGCTGTGCCAAAAGATCGTGGACCAGATCAAGGTTAAAGTCGGCGAACCCAACCTCAAGACCCAGTACGTCTCGGTGGTTGCAGCCACCCGCACGCCTCTGCTGATCAACGGCACCATTGACCTGGAATGCGGTGTCACCACCAACACCGTCGAGCGCCAAAAACAAATCGGCTTCCTGTTCACCAGCTATGTCGCCAGCGCCAAATATGCGGTGAAGAAAGCCTCCGGGCTCACCAGTGTTGCCGACCTCAAAGGCAAGGCCGTGGTAGTGATTACCGGCGGCAGCGGCGAGTGGATCACCAAAAACCTCAACCGCGAAAAAGACCTGGGCCTGAAGATCCTCAACGCCAAGGACAGCGGCGAAGCCTTCTTGATGCTGGAAACCGGCCGCGCCGTCGCTTACATCAACGACGACGTGCAGTTGATGGCCACCATCGCGCAAAGCCGCAACCCGGATGCTTACACATTGCTGCCCGAGCCTATGTCTGCCGAACCGTATGCCATCGGCATTCGCAAGAACGACCCGCAGTTCAAAACCTTCGCCGATGGCGTCTTGAGCCAGCTGTACAGCTCTGGCGAGATCGATACGATTTATCCGAAATGGTTCCTCAAACCCATCCCGCCCAAAGACATCGTGATCAACCTGCCGATGAGTGATGCCTTGATAAAAGCCATCGCCCACCCGAACGACACCGGCGTCTGATTCCACCGTCTCAAGCGTTCTGATTCCAGCCAGTCAAAGACAAGGAGGCGCTTGGTTGGCCGGGAGCAGAGTGTGCAACGACCTCTATCTCCTTCAAAGGTTGGTGCTTCATGGATTACAACTGGAACTGGAGTATTTTTTGGGAGCACGCTCCCGGAGAGTCTTCGTCGTATCTGCATTGGCTGATTACCGGCACCAGCTGGACGTTGGCCACCACACTGGCTGCGTTCATCCTGGCGTTTTTGATCGGTGGTTTGGTGGGCACCCTGCGCACCACCACGCTGCGCCCCGTGGTGTGGCTGTGCAACCTCTACACCGAAGTGTTTCGCAATATTCCGCTGCTGGTGCAGATGTTTATCTGCTTCTTCGTCCTGCCCGAGTTATTACCCGTTTCGGCCGGGGATTACCTCAAACAGGATTTGCCCTATCCGTCATTTTTCAGTGCGGTGGTGGCATTGACCCTGTTTACCTCGGCCAAGCTTTCGGAGCTGTTCAAGGCCGGCATTGAATCGGTGGCGCACGGGCAGCGCGGTGCGGCGCTGGCGTTGGGCCTGCGGCCCTACCAGATGTACCTTCAAGTGCTGTTGCCACAAGCGATCCGCGTGGTCTTCCCGCCACTGACCTCCGAGGCGTTGAACACCCTCAAGAACTCATCGGTGGCGCTGACCATCGGCCTGATGGAGCTGACCGCGCAAGCGCGCAACATCAGCGAATACTCGTTCAACACCTTCGAGGCATTCAGCGCGGCGACCCTGATTTATGTGGTCATTTCGCTGCTGGTGACCTTCGTCATGGGCCATATCGAACGTTCCCTGACCATTCGCGGCGCGACGAGGTAGTCATGTTTGATTTAGATCCGAGCGTTATTGTCCGGGCCATGCCCGCCCTGTGGAACGGCCTTAAATTCACCTTACTGCTGACCTTTGTCGCCATGTCGGTGGGCATCATCACGGGCACCTTGCTGGCCATCATGCGCCTGTCGCACAACCGCGTACTGCGTGGCTTTGCCTTGGGTTACGTCACGGTCATGCGCAGCATCCCGCTGGTGCTGGTGATTTTCTGGTTCTACTTTTTGATGCCGCTGTTGCTGCAAATGACCTTCGGCACTGAACGCCCCGTGCAGATCGGCCCGGTGGTCACAGCCTTTGTGACGTTCTGCATGTTCGAGGCGGCGTATTACAGCGAAATCATTCGCGGCGGCATCCAGAGCATCAGCCCCGGCCAGAAGCAAGCGGCTGCGGCCCTTGGCCTGCGCCCGGCGCAAGCGATGTTCTATGTGATCCTGCCGCAAGCCCTGCGGCGTATGGCGCCGCTGTTGCTGACCCAGACCATCATTCTGTTTCAAGACACCTCATTGGTGTACGTGCTGTCCATCGCCGACTTCACCGGTGCCGCGAGCAAGTTCGCGCAGCGTGACGGGCGTCTGGTCGAGCTGTATCTGTTCGTTGCCTTGGTCTATCTGGTGATCTGTTACCTGCTGTCCAGCCTGAGCAAACGTCTGAAAACAAACGTAGGAAAAACCGCATGATCCAGATGAACAACCTGAGCAAATGGTACGGCAACTTCCAGGTCCTGAAGAACTGCACCACTGAGCTTGCCCGCGGTGAAGTGGTGGTGGTGTGCGGCCCCTCCGGCTCAGGCAAGAGCACCCTGATCAAATGCGTCAACGGCCTGGAGCCTGTGCAAGAGGGCGATATCTTCATCGAGAACCAGCCGGTAACCGGCAAGGGCGTCGATTTGCCCACGTTGCGCGCCAAGGTCGGGATGGTCTTCCAGCATTTCGAACTGTTCCCGCACCTGAGCATTATCGACAACCTCAACCTGGCGCAAATCAAGGTCTTGGGCCGAGACCGCCACGCGGCAACCCAAAAAGGCATGGCGTTGCTCGAACGTGTTGGCCTCAAGAGCCACGCCCACAAGTACCCCATTCAATTGTCGGGTGGTCAGCAGCAGCGCGTCGCCATTGCCCGGGCGCTGGCCATGGACCCCATCGCCATGCTCTTCGATGAACCAACGTCAGCGCTGGACCCGGAGATGGTCAACGAAGTCCTGGACGTCATGGTGGAACTGGCGGGCGAGGGCATGACCATGATGTGCGTCACCCACGAAATGGGCTTCGCCCGCAAAGTGGCGGATCGCATCGTGTTCATGGACGGTGGCGAGATTATTGAAGACGTGAAATCAGAAGAGTTCTTCAGCGCACCGCGCTCAGACCGCGCTCGCAGTTTTCTGTCCAAGATCTTGCAGCACTGATAAGCCCGCAATCGGCGCAATGGAAGCCGGATGCTTTGAACACATCCGGCTACCCCGTTTACTCACACTCCGATACCGCCTGCGTTGCCGCTTGCAGCGCATCGGCCAAATCACTGGCGTTGCGGCTGGAGTAAATGCTCCCGCCGGTGTTTTCAGCAATGCAGTTGGACAGCGAACTGTCGCCGATATTGACCACGTTGACGTGCAAGCGTGGCTGCTCAATGGCGATGTCCTGCGCCACTTTGCACACGTTTTGATCACAGCCATCGTCGCCGTCGACGAACATCACAATCACCGCATCCCGGTCACGACCATCCACCTTGCGCGCGGCTTTTTTCAGGCTGGCCGCCAAAGGCGTGCCTTCGTTAGCGTGCAACCCTTGGATACCTGCAATCAGTTGTGGCCGCTGAGCCGCGGTGAACACGCCATGATCCGGCTGTTGAAAACACCCGGCGAAGGTCATCAGCCGCGTGTCGATGTCCGGGTGCAGGTTGTTGATCATCCGGGACAACGACGCCTTGGCCACATCAAGACGGGTGTTCGGGCTGAAGATTTTGACCGTACGCGGGTCGTCATCGTCCGGTGTCGGCCGTGTACCGAAGTACCAGTCTTCATCGGCTTTGGTCGCGTTGATGTTGAGGTTCATGGAGCCCGACGTGTCCAGAATCACCACAAACTCAGGCGGCAACTCCTGATGGCTCGGCGCTTTGGCGCGACAGGCGTAGCTGCTTGAGTTCGACCACAGGTTCATCGGCGGCAATCGCCAATGCCACAGCGCCCACAGCAACAGGCCCAACAGCAACAGCCCGAGAAACAGCCACGGCCAACCCCGCCACAGCCGTCGCACTACCACAGGTCGCGGGCCAGCAGCGGGCGGTGTAACCGCAGCAGGCGCAGGCGGCTTGAGGCCCCAACGCACCACCACCGGATCACCGTTGATGCTGTACAGGTTGTTGAGGTCCGGCGGGCCAATCAACCCGCGCAAACTGGCCGCTTGCTCGGCCTCACCGCGCGCAACCAGCTCATCGGCCAACAAGCCCAGGCTGGCTTGGCGCTGGTGATAACGCGCCAGCAAGGCCGCCTGCTGAGCCTCGCTCAAGTCATGAAAACGTGTGGGCTGGCCACCCAGCTCGCTCCACCACTCCAGCACTTGGCCGCTGCCGATCCGCGGGATCGCGTAAACGCTCGCCACCGACGGCGGGAAGTGCTTGAGGATCAGCGCGATTTTAGCTTCCAGCGCGCCTGGCTCCGTGGGGCTGGCGTGCTCATCCCGAGTAATGCGCTGCATCGTTTGGGTTCCTGAAAACAGTGTCGGCGGCACTGGGCCGCCGACGGTTTGGCCGGCACGGCTTACTCGTAACCGAGGCTGAATTGCAGCTGGTTAACTTTCTTTTGCAGCGCCTTGAGTTCCTGCTGCTTGGCTGCCACCTGCGAGGGGGACGAGGTGCTCACCGGTGCAACCTGCGCGGCCTTGAGCTGTTGCTCCAGACCTGCGATCTGCTGCTGTACCTGGGCTTTGTTGCCGGTGCGCGCCTTGAGCGAGCCGAGCAATTTATTCAGCGACTGGTTCAACGTCGCCTGGGCCTGTTGCTGCGCCTGCAGGTTGGCCCGGGAGGCGGCTTGTTGCGCGGCAATGTCCTCGTAGACCTGATGGAACATCGCGTTTTCTTGCTGCGACTGGGCCAATGCGAGTTCGTTTTGCTGAATCTGCGCACGGTAGCCACCGCCCGCATCACAGTTCACCTTGGTGAACAGACCGGCGTCACGGTTACCGGCATCGCACTCACCCGGCTGGGTGGCGCAACCGGACAACGCCAGCACCGCCCCCAACACGCCTAACAATCGTACGTTCATGGCTTCAACCCAAGGTGATCGCGGAGCGCTGGCTGTACAAGCCATCGACTTCTTTTTGCAGGCTGGCGACTTTCTCGTTCATCTTGGCGATGTTGGCGTCGATTTGCTGGATCTCAGGGCCGGCGCCCTGGCTGCGCTCAACTTTCATGGCCTCGTTGTAGCCGGTGACTTTGCTCTGCATGTTTTTAACTTCAAGACGCAGTTGGTCGATGTTGCTGTCGATGCTCGCGATCTGCTTTTGCGCCTGGGCCTGGTTGATTTTCTTGCTCGCCAAATCGCGCTTGATCTGCTCAACCTGCGCTTTGTCATCGTTAATAACTTGCTGCGCAGTGGCGGTGCGCATCACGACTTTTTGCGTGTCCAGCTGCACGTCGCTGTTGTACTTCTGCAAACGCTGATTGGTGTCGGCATATTCGCTGCGACGCTGATCCACGTAGTAGTTAGCCCCCATCGCCACACCACAGGCGGCCACACCCGCCGCGATCATGCACACCGCCTTGTTGCCGGGGTTGCCCAGCACACAGGCCAGCACCGCAGCGCCCGCGCCCATCGCACACGCCTGATAGCCCGACTTGCTAAAGAATTGGGCATCCGTGCCTTGGGTCAAACGCGGGTCCGGCGCCGGAGCGCCCATGCCCAGCGAGTTGCTGCCCGTGGACGCACAGCCGCTCAACAGCACGCCGGCTATGAGCATGAAAGACATCAGGTATCGAGAAGAGGCCAACAGGCTGCGAATCATCGTATTTCTCCTTGTTGAAGCATGTAGTGGGCTTAGGGGGTGACCGATTTGCAGCTCTTCAACCAGGCGTCAGTGTCGATCTTCTGCTTTTGCAGGTAGGTGTTCTGATTAGCCCAATGAGTGCGCAAATACGGTTTGAGTTCTTGCAGTTGTTTGTTCTGGCTGATGATTTCTTCCATCACCGGCACTTGCGCCTCCAGCAGCGGCTGGCCGTACAAGGACGCTGACTCCACCAGGCTGCTGGCGTAGTAGCGGCTGAGCTTGTGCAGGCGGTCTTTCTGCTCATCGAGCTTGCCCTTGCGCATATCGCAGCTCGGGTCCTTGTCTTCGGACTCGCAGTTGAGGCTGTAATTTTTCTGCAGGAAGTCCAGGTACTGGCCGTCATCGAGCATCTTGGTACACAGGAACGCTCCCAGGTTGAGGCTCGCGCGGATCGCCTGATCGCGGGTTTCTTCTTGTTGCTGGTTGCTGGCGCGCAACTGGTTTTCCAGGGTTTGCAGCTTCTCTTTGAGGGCCTTGTCTTCAACCCCTTGGGCCAGCGTGTTGAGTTCCTGCACGGTGCCTTTTTCGCCTTCCTGGGGGCCGCTGCCGAGCTTTTTCCAGCTCTGCTCGATGCTGCCCACTCGCTCACGCGAGGTCAGGGTCGGGGACACCATCACCAGCCGCAGACCAGTGGTTTTGTTTTTCACCTGGCCGTCAGCGTTGTAGTACGGCTCTTCCTTGCGCAACGACGTGCGCAAGTCGGCTTGCGGGGTCAGGTAGTTGCCGCCGCGCACCACATAGCCGCCTGCCTGGCCGTGCTGGCGGTCCAGTTTGTTCAGCCGAAAAGGCTCAAACATCATCTCGTCTGCGTTACCGAGCATGTCGTGCAGGCCCAGCGGATTGGGCTTTTGCAGGCCGCTCAGTTGCAATTTTCCGTTAGATGACTGGGCGCCACCGAACCATTCATAGGCGTTCAAGCCTTCTGGCATCGGGTAGCGCGTGTCACTGAATTCAGCCGCGCCCACTTCCAGCCCGCCACGGGCAGCGAATTCCCACTCGGTTTCAGTCGGCAGGCGCAAAAAGCCCAGCGCACCGTCTTCCTTGGGCAGTTTGGCGGCCGCGTTTTTACGCAACCACAGGTTGTACTTGTCGCCCGCCTCGATGGCCTGCACCCAACTGATCGCCACCTGCGGCAAGCGCAGTTTGTTCGACGGCGTGGGGCAGGTTTCGTCGGTCAGCGCCTGGTACTGCAACTGGCTCATCTCGTACTTGGCCATGAGGTAGTAACGCGACTTGTCACCCTTGGCGCCTGTAAAGCTACCGGCGATAAAGGTCGGGCGCTTCTGTTCGACATAGCCCCACTCGGCGCTGTCCTGGCCGATGTTGATCGGGTAGTCATCCAGCGGCCCGGTGACCGGGATGAACACCTTGCGAAACACCATCGCGCCGTCGCACGGCATCGGCAGTACCACGTCATTGGCGTCAGGGGCCGGGTTGTAAAACTTCTCGTCCCAGCTCGCCGCCGACGCGTTGAGCCAAAAACCACAGCTCAGGGATGCGAGCAACAGCACACGTTTATAGCTCACGCAAACTCTCCGCAGGTTGGATGCTGATGGCCCGCACTGCGCCGATTACGGCGACCAGTGCGGCGACCAACAAGGCGATCAGCAGGGCCGCCAGCCCGTGCCAGACCGTGATGTGACACACAAATGTGCCGGTGGCCTGGCTGCTGCCCAGCAGGTGGTCAAACAGCAGGCTGCCCACGCCATAAAACCCCAGCCCGCCGACATAGCCGACCAGGCTCAAAAGCATGGCCTGGGCGATGACAAAACCGGCCACGGCCGGGCTGCTGAAGCCCAACAGGCGCAGCACCGCGAGGCTTTTGCGCTTGCGGTCGATGTTGGCCAGAAACGCGCCGATCATCGACGCGATGCAGCCTATCAAGGCCGCCCCGGCAATCACGCCGAAAATCAGCCCCAGCACATGGTTGATGGCTTTAACGTTGTCGATCTCCGCCAGGCGGCTGGAGGTTTCGATATTCTGCTGGTTCAGCCAGCGCTCCAGCGGCGCCACGCTGTCTATGTCGCGGGCATACACGCGGGCACGGGCATACAGCGGTTTGAGGTCGACCTGGGGTTTACCGCTGTCCAGGCCAAACGCGGGCACCTGATAACCATCGCGAAAGCGCTCCAGCTCAAGCAGCAACGGCGGTGCGACAAACCCGGCAGCGCGGCCAAAGCGGGCCGCATCAAGTACCGCCACCACCTCCAGAGTCAACTCGCCTCGCTCATTGATGCCGTCCAGACGACGCGGCGCGCGCAAGCGCACGCTGTCGCCGACCGTGGCCTGCAAGCGTTGCGCAGCACGGGCGCTGAGGATCACTTGGTTGCCACTCAAACGGCTTTGCGCCAGATTCAGCAGCGGATCGTGGGCTTCCGTAGGGATGATTTCGGCGTTTTCGACAAAGCGTTGCAGGCCCATCAACAAGTCAGCCTGAGTGTTCAGCGAGCGGGTTTGCCCAATGGCAAAACCGACCTCGGGCTGCTCGCGCAAGCGCTCGATCCACGCGGTGTCGTAATTGCCGCTGCTGAGCATTTTCACTTCAAGGTTGCGCGGGTCGCTGAGCAGCTCGTTTTGCAACTGGCTGACTACACCGTGCTTGAGCCCGAACAGCAGCAATAGCGGAGCGATCACCGCCACCAGCGATGCGGCGATGCAAAACGACACCTTGCGGTCATGCCAGAGGTCTTCGACTGCCAGCGAGCCGAGCAGGCCGAGGCGGCTAATCCATGGCTTCAAAGCGAGTTTCTCCCTGACGACTGATCGCCCCCAGTCGCGGCAAACCAAAGTCACGCACCAGCGCCCAGTCGTGGGACACCACCAGTGCGCTCAAGCCCAATTCGTTGACCAGGCTCAACAGCAATTCAAACAAGCGCCGGGCGCTGTGCGGGTCGAGGGATGCCGTGGGCTCATCGGCCAGCAGCAATTGCGGTTCATGGGCGATGGCCCGCACGCAGGCCACGCGCTGGCGCTCGCCAATCGACAAGGCCTGCGGCAATTTACCGAGCAACCCCGTAAGGCGCAGCGCGTCAACGGCGCGGTCTACCTGCTCGCTGGCAGCGGGCATGCCGAGCAAGCGCCGGGGCAAACTGATGTTGTCGCGCACGCTCAAAAACGGCAGCAGGCCGCCACTTTGCAGAATGAAACCCAAGTGCCGCGAACGCACCTCTGAAAGGCCGGGCTGGTCGTTGCTGGCCAGTAACCGGGCAATGTCCAGCGGGGCGGCGTGGGGTTCGTGCCGGCTTGGGCCGAGGGTGAACTGACGCAATTCCACAGGTTGCAACAATAGACCGATGGCTTCGAGCAAGGTGCTTTTGCCACACCCGCTCTCGCCAGTAATGGCCAGGATCTCTCCCGCTTTCACCTGCAACGCGGGCAAACGCACGCTGTGCGCCTGAGCGCCGCTGCCACGGCGCACGAGCATGTCCTGGATATCGAGCATGGGCGTCTCGTTAAGGCATCATTTCCAGCGGCACCGGGTACACGTTGTCCCGCGCATCGCTGTCATTGGCCAAGGCCACCCAACGGTCCACGTCAGCGTTGTAACGCTGGTAGTGGCGCAGCTTGGTGCTCAGGTTACGAATGAATTTCTCTTGCGCCAGACCGTCCCAGCTTTTCCAGGTTTCTTCGTCCAGGTTGAGCACTTCGCTTTGGTACGGCAGGTCTTCGAGGTACTCACCGAGCACGCCCATTTGCGCCAGCTTGGCGTTGCCGTTCTGCTTCAACTGATTCGGATCGGCGCCCATCGTCGCGGCCACCGCACGCAGGCGATCAAACATTTCGGTCGGTGAGATCAGGCCTTCGTTGGCGGCATCCAGAATCTGCTTCATCACGTCGCTCAAGTCGCTGAGTTGCGACTTGGTCAGCAACACCCGCACATCCGTGGTCGGGATGTTTTGCTTGATCAGGTCGCGGTCGGTGATCCAGGCCTGAAACACCGGTGGTGCCTGGCTGTTGGTTTTTTCGCCCAGGTACGCCAGCTGCATGGCATGGCCGATCAAGGCGGCGTCATCGAGCATTTTCTGCTGGGCCGGGTCTTTGGGCGTTACGTCCTGCTTGGCGTTCAGCGCGCTGCCAATGGCGTCTTCACCCATGTAGGCGGCTTTGACCTGTGAAGTAATTGCGCTGGCCAGGGCGTCTACTTTTTGACCAAAGGCCTGCACGTCACCGGCGTTGACCGGGTAGTACAGCGAGGTATTGGTGCCAGGATAGGTCGACAGGTTCTGGTACTGGCTCTCAGCCTTGGCGTGGTCCTTGATGCCCGCCGGGGTCTTCAAGTGCAGGGTGTAAATCGCCACGCCAGGGTTGGCCGCCTCAAGCCGCACCTGGTCGGCGCTCATGCCGGTGGTGCTGAGTTTGTCATCACCGTCCAGCGCACTGGCGTCGGTGATCAGCACCACGTAACGGGCGCCAAATTGCGACCAGTCGACTTTGTCGATGCTGTGCATCACGCCCGCGTAGGCGTCTTCATCGAAACTCTTGCTCGACACTTTGGCCTGTTTGAGGTCCGCCACCTTGGCCAGGAAGTCTTCGCTGCCGGTGACCTTGTTCGGGTCGGCGTACATTTTGCTCACGTATTCCAGGCCCGGCACGGCCTTGGTGTTGGAGCGAAATGCGACCAGACCGAACTTGACCTGATTGCCCAGGTTCTCGTTTTCGATCTGTTTGTAGACCTTGCGAATCGCTTCGCGAGTGCGCTCGATGTACGGGTCCATGGAGATCGTGGAGTCGATCACGAACACCACCGCCGCGCTGAATTCCTTCAACTGACCGGCCTTGGCCGCACCCGCATCGGGTGTTGCGACGGCGCCTGCTGGCTGGGCTTTGTCGTCTGCCTTGCTCACCGACGCGACATTGAGCAGGCGCGTGCGAAAGCCTTCTTCGGTCATCACTTCTTCACCGCTCAGCACCGGCAGCAGGTAGAACTGCTTGTGCAGGTCGACAAAGTATTCCGGCTCCTGGGCCAGCACGCCGGGTGCCAGCGTGCCTTGCTTGAGCTTGGCCCGCAGTGGCGCGACCTTGCTCACCGGGTCTGGCGCATCGAGGATGCCTTCCAGGGTGGCGCGGTCTTTGAAGAACATCAGCCGGTCGCGGTTCGCCGGGTTGGTGAAGGCCAGCGTGAGCTGCATTTTCCAGTCAGTGGTACACGCAGCGGGCAGCCAGCCCACCGTTTTGCCAAAGCTGTCCGGGCCGACCTTGAGCCACTCGGCATTCGCCGCCTGGGCGCGCTCGTACACGTAAAAACGGCTGAACGTCGGCTGCGCGGCGCCCGGAGCACCGCCCGCGCTGCTGCTGAGTGTGCAGCCAGGGGTGGTCAGCACGCGCTGAAACAGGGTTTTCTTGCCTTCCTGAATCAGCGGCTTGTCGTCCGCGAGGGCCAGCGGACTGCCCATGCACAACGCCAGCAAGGTGCTGGCAGCCAATGCAAAACGGCTCACGGTTTCAACTCCTCAAAACGCGCCTTGGCTTGCGCATTCTCAGGCTCGTGGCTGAGGATGGTTTCGTACCAGTACGCGGCCGTCGCCTTGTCAGGCTCAGCAAAGCATTGGCTGGCCTGATGGAATTTCGGATCGTACTCATGGGCGTAGGCGGTCGCGATTTGCATGTCCCCGGCTTGCGCACGGTTGGCGTACAGGCGCTGGGCAATACCGCAATGGTTATTGGCCTTGGCGACGTTGATGATTTCCAGCAACTCGGCGCTGCCCGGCGACTTTTTGATGCAGGTCTGAACAAAGGTCAGCTCAGGCAACGTGCTCATGCTTTCCAGCGTGCAGGCTTCGGCGCCCGTCGGCAGCGGGGCAGGCGTTGGGGCCGGGCTTGCGACGGTGTCGGTTGCCGGATTCTTGAGCCAGAAAAAGACCCCGGCGGCGATGATTGCCAGCAGGGCGATGATCAACGGGATCAGCCAGGCCTTCTTTTTGCCCGCTGCCGCAGGCTTTGGCGCAGCCGGGGCTGGCTCAACGCGCACGGGTTCAACCACCGCCACCACCGGCTCGATCACCGGCTCC